>NZ_CBCRZX010000005.1:188706-203901 GCF_965137155.1 Stackebrandtia soli | reverse complement strand
GGTTGGGCAAATTGCGAAAACACGCCTGTTTTGAACATTTGCCCAACCAAGCGAGACGTTTAACCAACCAAGCGGGGGGGGGTCTAACCGGGTGGCCGGAGCCGGTCGAGCCAGGCGCGCACGGTGGCGCGGATCAGGTCGGGGGTCACGTGATCGCCGAACACGACCGCCTGCAGGGAGAGGCCCTCAAGGAGTGCGTTCAGTTCCGTTGTGGCGGTGTCGACGTCGACGCTCGCCGCGATCTCGCCGCCCTCTCGCAGGGCGTCGAGTGCCTCCCGGGTGAGGTCGAGTGCCTCCCGGCTCGCGTCGGTGACGAGCTCACGCAGTCGGCCGCGGGACTCGACGAGGAACGAGTACCAGATTCGATATAGCTCGATCGATTCCTCGTCCATCGGCAACGACGCCCACAAGAGACGCTCGACGACCTCGCGCACCGTTCCGGTCCGGTCGACGCGCGTCATTCGTGCGGTCATCCGGGCGTCGGCGAGTGCGAGCGCGTATTCGCGCAGCTCTTCCTGGGTGCCGAAATAGTGCCGGAGCGACCCGGCGGACAGTCCGGCCTCAGTGGCGACGGCCCTGACCGACGCCGCGCCGAAGCCGTCGCGCAGGACGACTCGCCACACGGCCCGGGCAACGTGCTGGCGGCGTTCGTCGGCGTCGACATGTCGCGGCATGCGATGAGGATACCGCACGACCGTACTAGTACAGTCGTGTCATGACCTCTCCTCGCGGCCATGCCACCCGTCGCCACACCGCCGTCCTGTCGGCGGCGACCTTGACGGCGGGCACCGCCGAGGTCGTCGACTTCCTGCTGCCACTGTTCGCCGGTCTCGGGTTCGGCGCCACGCCCACCCAAATCGGCCTGCTCCTCGCCGTCGAGATGGCCTTTTCCCTCGTCGCGCGACCGCTCGCCGGGATTCTCGCCGACCACAGGGAACGCGGCCTGATCGCTTCCGTCGGCGCGCTCACCTATGGCATCGCCTGCGTCGGCTACGCCGTCGCCGGTTCGATGCCGCTCGCGCTCGCGGCCGCCGCGTTGTCCGGCCTGGGCGGGGCCGCCCTGTGGGTGGCGCTTCGCGCGATGGCCGCCGAACGGCTCACCGACGACTCCGCAGCACTCGCCGGGCTCTCCGCGGCCGAGTCGGCCGGTGGGTGGCTCGTCTTCATCCCCGCCATGGTCCTCATCGGAGTGATCGACTATCGCGGCGTCTTCGCCGCGCTCGCGGCCTGCTGCCTCGCGGCGGCGATCATGCTCGCGATCGTTCCGCGCTCCGCGCCTCCCGTCGACGTCCCGGGCGCGGGTGGCATGCGACTGTTGCGCCGCAGGCTGTCTCCGATGCTGTGGGCGGTCGTGTGCACGATGGCTGCGGAGGCCGCGATCGGTCTGTTGTTGTTGCTGCACCTGCAACGCGGCTTCGAGCTGGAACCGGTCCAGATCGCCTACGTGTTCCTACCCGGAGCGATCGCGATGAGCGTCCTCCCGACTCGCCTGCACGGCCTCGTCGTCCGATTCGGGCGACGCCGGATGCTCGCGGCGTCCTCGGTCGCGAGCGCCGTTTTTGCGGGGAGCCTCGCCTTCGCGCCGAACCCGATCATCATCGCAGCACTGTGGATACTCGCGGGTGTCGCTTGGGCGGTCGTCATTCCCGTGCAGCAGGCCGTCGTCGCCGAGGCGGTCGGTCCGGCGCAGCTCGGGCGCGGGCTCGGCCTGTACGAGTCGGCCTGTCTCGTCGGCGCGTTGCTCGGAACCCTCGGCGCGGGCGCGCTGTTCGACGCCGCGTCCTGGTGGTGGGCGTGTCTCGCGGCGGCGGTCGTCATCCTGGCGGGCGCGGTGATCGTTCCCGCCGCGGTTCGCGCGCTCGGCGTCGTCGACCATCCCGCTCCGGCGACCGACACCGGTGCCGGCGAGGCACGGCTCGCGCCCACGACGCGGGCGTCCCGCGCGGACGAGTCGGTGGACGTCGCCTCGCCGGCAGCCGGAACGGGACGGAACGGGAACGCGACGACGCCCGCGAAGCCGACGGGAGCGGCCTTGGGCAGACCTCGATCCCACGGGAACGGCCTTGGGCCTTCCAGCACGGTTGACCCGGCGGGTCCGACCGCACCGGTCCCGCCGTCGAAGTCACCTGGGCGGATGTTGATCGACCTCGCGATGCACATCGCGTTGTTCGGGCTCGCGTTCGGCGTGGTCGTCGGCGTAGTCGCGCCCGGTTCGACGCCGACGATCCTCGGCGTCGGGTCCGGCTCGGATCCGCTGGCGCTTCTGCGGTCCGCGTTCGACGACGGGGACGTCGCGCCGATAGCGGTAGCGACGGCGCGTGTCTGGTTCATCGTTGTACTCGTCGACACCGTATGGACACTATGGAAAGTCATCGCGGCGTGCGGGCGGCGTCGTCCGGAGTGATGCCGGGAATATCGGCTCGCGTGCGCGAGCCCGGCCGCGTATTCTCACTTCCCGGTATGAATCGCCAATCCGTGAACCCGTCTCGGCTGCGCACACGCGTGCGCGGTCTCATGTTGCGTGAACAGGGTCGCCTCCTGCGTCGTATCGACAAGGCGCGACGCGAGGACGGCGCGGACTGGGACGCCATCGCGGCCGACATCGCCCGGGCAGAGGAGAAGGTCGAGCGTCGGCGCTCCGGGGTCCCGGCCGTCACATATCCCGAGGACCTTCCCGTAAGCCAGCGCCGCGACGACCTCGCCGCCGCGATTCGCGACAACCAGGTCGTCATCGTCGCCGGCGAGACCGGTTCGGGCAAGACGACCCAGTTGCCGAAGATCTGTCTCGAACTCGGACGCGGTGTTCAAGGCCTCATCGGCCACACGCAGCCGCGCCGGATCGCCGCACGAACCGTGGCCGAGCGCATCGCCGAAGAGCTCGACTCACCGCTCGGGGAGGCCGTCGGATGGAAGGTCCGCTTCACCGACAAGGTGAGCGAGGCGACGTACTGCAAGGTCATGACCGACGGCATCCTGCTCGCCGAGATCCATAGTGACCGGATGCTGCGCGCCTACGACACGATCATCATCGACGAGGCACACGAGCGCAGCCTCAACATCGACTTCCTGCTCGGTTACCTGAAGCAGCTGCTGCCCAAACGCCCCGACCTCAAGGTCATCATCACATCGGCGACGATCGACCCCGAGCGGTTCTCCAACCACTTCGCGGACGCGCCCATCGTCGAGGTCTCCGGTCGCACCTACCCCGTCGAAGTCCGCTACCGGCCGCTCGTCGACGACAGCGACCCGGAGTCCGACGACGTCCGCGACCCCATCGAGGCGATCCGTGAGGCGTGCGCGGAACTCATCGCGGAGGGCTCCGGCGACGTCCTCGTCTTCCTGTCGGGCGAACGCGAGATCCGCGACACCGCCGACGCTCTGCGGAAGGCGGACTTCCGGCACACCGAGATCCTGCCGTTGTATGCGCGCCTGTCGTCGGCCGAACAGCACCGCGTGTTCCAACGACACTCCGGGCGCCGCATCGTGCTGGCGACGAACGTCGCCGAGACGTCCCTGACCGTCCCCGGAATCAAGTACGTTGTCGACCCCGGGTTCGCGCGGATATCCCGTTACAGCAACCGAACGAAGGTGCAGCGGCTACCGATCGAACCGATCTCCCAGGCTTCCGCGAATCAGCGCAAGGGCCGATGTGGACGCACCAGCGACGGCATCTGCATCCGGCTGTACTCCGAAGAGGACTACAACGCGCGCCCCGAGTTCACCGACGCGGAGATCCTGCGCACCAACCTCGCCTCCGTCATCCTGCAGATGACCGCCGCGGGGCTCGGTGACATCGAGAGCTTTCCGTTCATCGATCCGCCCGACCGGCGCCAGATCCGGGACGGCATAAGCCTCCTCTCCGAACTCGGCGCCATCGACGAACACGCCGACGAACGGGAACGCCTCACCCCGATCGGCCGGAAGCTCGCCCAGCTTCCCGTCGACCCGCGCCTCGGTCGGATGGTGATGCAGGCCCATCAGGACGGTTGCCTGCACGAGGTCATGGTCATCACCTCGGCCTTGTCCATCCAGGACCCACGAGAACGTCCCGCCGAAGCGCAGCAGGCCGCCGACACCAAACACGCCCGCTTCGCGGACCCGACGTCCGACTTCCTCGCCTACGTCAACCTGTGGAATCACGTCAAGACCGAGCAGAAGGCCCGATCCAGCTCCGCCTTCCGTCGCATGTGCAAGGCCGAGTACCTGCATTACATGCGGATTCGCGAATGGCAGGACATCTACTCCCAACTGCGCACCATCGCCAAGAGCCTCGGTCTCAGCGCCGAAGCGACCACCGGTGACATCGACGCCGATCGCATCCACACCGCGCTCCTCGCGGGCCTCCTGTCCCACATCGGACTCAAGGACCCGGAGAAGCGCGACTACCTCGGCGCGCGCGGGGCGCGCTTCTCCATCTTCCCGGGCTCGGGCCTGTTCAAGAAGCAACCCCGCTGGATCATGTCCGCCGAACTCGTCGAGACGTCGAAGCTGTGGGCCCGCGTCAACGCCAAGATCGAACCAGAGTGGATCGAGCCGCTCGCCAAGCACCTCGTCAAACGCTCCTATTCGGAACCACACTGGGAGAAGAAGGCCCAGGCCGTCATCGCGATCGAGAAGGTCACGCTCTACGGCATTCCCATCGTTCCCGGACGCAAGGTCAACTTCGGACGGATCGACTCCGTCACCAGCCGAGACCTGTTCATCCGCAACGCCCTCGTCGAAGGCGACTGGGACACCCACCACGACTTCTTCCACACCAACCGGGCGCTCCTCGCCGAGGTCGAAGACCTCGAACATCGCGCCCGTCGCCGCGACATCCTCGTCGACGAGCAGACCCTCTACGACTTTTACGACAAGCGTCTGCCCGACTCCATCGTCTCGGGACGGCACTTCGACTCCTGGTGGAAGAAGACCCGGCACGCCGAACCCGACCTGTTGAACTTCGAGAAATCGATGCTCATCAACGAAGGCGCGGACGACGTCAGCGAAGCCGACTTCCCCGACACCTGGGAGGCCTCGGGCGTCGAACTGCCACTGACCTACCAGTTCGAGCCGGGATCCGCCGCCGACGGAGTCACCATCCACATTCCACTGCCGGTCCTCGGAGGGCTGGACCCCGACGCCTTCGCCTGGCAGGTACCGGGACTGCGCGAGGAACTCACGACCGCGCTCATCAAATCCCTGCCCAAGACCTTGCGCCGCTCCTTCGCGCCCGCCCCCGACCACGCCCGCGCCGCCCTCCACGGCCTCGAACCGCACGGTTCGTTCCTGGAAGCGCTCGCCGCGCGGCTCGGCGCGATGCGGAACGTCACGATTCCTCGTGACGCTTGGGACTTCACCCGCGTTCCCGGTCACCTGTGGATGACCTTCGAGGCCCACGACGAGCAGGGCAAGGTCCTCGCGGCGGGCAAGGATCTCGCAGCCCTGCAACGTCAGCTGAAGCCGAAGGCGCGCAAGGTCCTCGCCGAATCGGCCCCCGATCTCGAACGGACCGGCCTGAAGGCGTGGACCTTCGGGGAGCTGCCGCGCGTCCGCGAACAGGAACGCACCGGCTACGTCCTGAAGATGTACCCGGCCCTGACCGATGACCGCGACAGCGTCTCGATCCGCCTGTATGACGACGAGACCGCGCAACAGACCGCGATGTGGCATGGCACCAGGCGTTTGCTGCTGTTGACGGCTCCGAACGTCACGCGTCCTCTCCTCGGCGCTCTGCCGAGCCAGACGAAACTGGCGCTCTCGGCGAGCCCCTACTCGTCGGTCGGGGAACTGCTGGACGACTGCATCCGCACCGTCGCCGACAAACTCCTCATCGAGGCAGGCGGTCCGGTATGGACGCAGGCTGAGTTCGAGGCGTTGTCGGCGAAGGTCCGGCCCGGCCTCATTCCGGGCGCGATCGACACCGCCAAACAGGTCGCGGAGATCCTGACGATCACCCGCCGCGTCGACAAGCGCCTCAACGGCAAGCACCCGTTCGCGTACCTGCCCGCACTGTCCGATATGAAGCGTCAGCTGGCGGCACTGGTGTTCAACGGTTTCGTGTCGGCGACGGGCTGCTGGCGGCTGCCCGAACTCCCGCGCTACCTGACCGCGATCGAACGTCGCGTCGACAAGCTCGCGGGCGCGCCGGACGCGGACACCGTGAAGATGCACAAGGTTCAAGCCGTCGAGACGGCCTTCCATGAGCTGGCGGCGAGCCGTCCGCACGCGGCGGCGTCCCCGCACGGTCAGGAGATCCGTTGGATGTGCGAGGAACTTCGCGTCAGCTACTTCGCCCAGGACCTCGGCACCCGCTACTCCGTGAGCGACAAACGAATCCTGAAGGCGATCTCGGCGCTCTGACCTCCGATCGGTCTTCGCCCGCGAACGTCTTCCCGGAGTCCAGCATGGAATGTAACGTCGCGTTCTCGCGGATCGCGCCGACCTTTCTGTTCAATCGGGGTGCAGATTCTCTGACGAGGCGGCAACTATCGATCGTCCGGAAAGGATGGATGCCAATCGGAACCGGATGGCTGCTACGCGCCATGAGGCGTCGCACCCGACACATGCCATTCGATGCCCGCGATGTCATCGGTTGGGAGGCGAATGTCAACGGCTGGCTCGTTCCCGACGCCGATCTGCCGAACTCGGACCTTCCCGAGGCGCTAGCAGTTCGGTCGGTCGCGTACCTTTCCGCGATACTGGCGGCATTCGAACGTCGGTCAACGGGCGGCGTAATGGTCGGGATGGCCAGTGTCGCACCGTTTCTTGGCACCGGTCGGCACACGGCGTCGACGACATTCTGGCTCGACAGGCCAGGTGAACGGCCGTACGTCGAAGCCGTGTCGGCTTTCGAGGGCCAAGCCGTGTGCCTCATGCGTTCCCACTGAAGTACAACGTCGAATGCCGACCCATGTAGGGCGCCCTCCCAGTGCCGCGTGGCATATTGGAATGGTCGCGTTCAAGTCCAGGGACGCCACGGCCAGATCTTCACGGGAACGGGATATCAGAGTTGCCGTCGTGGATCGCAGGTAGTAGCTTTCGGCTGATTGGTTCCCCGGCATGGGATCACGATGACACGTCACTGTGGTGACTGCGTTTCGTCTTGTGAGAACGGCTTAATGCGATGTCGTAAGGGATCTGACGCCGACACTACGGCCCGAACTCGGCCTGATTGCAAGGAGTCTCAATGACCTGGTCCATGACCATATCCGTGTCCGAACTGAAACGCATAACCGACAAACTCCTCGCGGAACTCGCCGAAGAGCACGGAGAAGACGTCACCTTCACCGAGGACTACTTCTGGTGGATCCACAATCCCCATGTGTACGACGTTCTGTCGGATGTATCCATTGAGGACACTACGATTGGTCAACTCTCGGAATCCTGGGACGTCTGAGGCGAGGGCTCGACGAAGACCCGGCCATCCGGTACGCCTTCGTCTGGTTGGCTCAGATCATGCGAGCCATCGGCGACAAGCCGTATCGACGGTCATGAGGTGACGGCTTCCGCCATGCCGATCATCCTCTGTATTCGGAGTTCGGGCGGAAGGTGAATAGGGCGCCACCATCCTCTCAGTCCGACCAGTGGAGACGGGAGAGTCGGACTACCTTCGTGAGGCCCGGACCATGGACATGATGAAGCAGAAGCATTTTCCACTTGCCGAATCGGTCGTGGCGCGTCTGATCGAAACCATGCCGGTGAGCGAGCATTCCCGTGGATCACCCTGCTTCCGGAAGGGCGTCGCGCGAGTTGAGGAGTTCCGAGATCCGGATTCTTCGCGCTCTGTCGGGTCGGCTCACACTCTGAACCGGTCGAGGCCGCCGCCAGGTGGTCCGATGCAACGTGTCGTCGATTATGTGGACGATGCCTGGAGCTGGCAGGCGCTGTCGATACACGGCCGCACTCGGAAGGCGAGAGGCGCGGCGGCGCAACGTATTCGAGACGGTGATCGTTCGCGAATCGATGTCCACTCGCACCGTCGTTAGGTCCCATATGGTGCACAGGCGGTCATCGGGTGGTGGTTTGTGCCATGTGGATGACCTCCTGTGCGAGAAGTTCGGGGTCGGACAGCGGGAGCATGTGTCCCGAGGCCGGCGCGATGACGTGCCGTCCCCCGTGTTGTTGGCCGGCTCAGTATGCGTGGGACGTGTTCGCGGCCCCGCGGGGCATGCCGGTTCATCCTAGATCCGGTTAGCGCATGGAGCCGACGGTGACCGGCAGATGTTCGATCGCGGCGGGTGTTCCCGAAACCCCGCCAGATCCGGGGTGAGCTCGCCGTTGTGGTGACGAGCTCACTCCCGTTACTCCCGTTGTGTTCAGTGGGTGTCTAACGTGGCTGGTGCGGGTACTGTCCGTGGGGATTCTGCGGAGGCCCACTCGCCTGCGGCATTCCGGGCGGCGGAGCCATGTGGGATGGGGGCTGGGGCGTTTGCGCAGGTCCCATGTGATGGGTCATTTCCGGCGCCGTGGGACGGTTCGTGACGACCGACCACAGGCCCGGTGAGAACGCGATCGCCAACAGAACGGAGGTGGTCGAGACCGTCATCATGAACTCGTCGTCGGGTGCCCAGGTGTAATTCCCGTCGTAGGCGAACAGCTCCGCCGCGATGAGCGCGAAGCACAATAGACCGAAGAGCAGGAAGATGATCTGCACGATGTGCAGGGTGATGCGTAGGGGTTTTGGCATTGCGCGATCATAGCCATACGTGTCACATGTCCACAGCGGCCGAAATGCTCACGATCGGGTCGTCGCCCGCTCGTGGATTATCGGTGATCTCAGGCCATCGTCGGTGGGGCGACATTGAGTGCCTTCGCCATCGCGATCGTGAAATCGGAGACGCGTTCCGGCAGATGACTGGTCGCCCAGGATCGCGCCAGCATGAGGAAATCGCCGAGGTCACGCTCGGCCTGCGCGAGCAGTCGACGCAATTCGTCAACGGGTAGCTCGATAACAGGGTCGTCGTGTTCGAGGTTGACCGTCAGTCGCATCGTTTCACCGTGCCGTTCCACCTTTGAGGACGGCTCGTGTCCGAGCCAGACCGGTCCTTCGTCGATGGCGAGCAACCAATCCCTCCATTCGTCCAGCCAATGGCAGCAACTGGGGGCGAAGGTGGTGTTCGAGACCGTGTCGACTACAAGTAGACCGCCCGGCGTGATGAGGCACTCGGTGGTGAACAGACCGTCGAGGAACGCCGCACGCGGGTCGTCGGCCTGTTCCGCGTCGTCGCGCGGACAATTGGTCGCCGCGATCGAGGTAATGGCGGCGCCCAGGTGGTCCTGATCCATGGTCCCGTTGAGTGGAAGAAGATGGGACGTAGCCAGCTTCGCGATCGGCCAGAGGTCGAAGTCCTCACAGGATCGAATCTTGACTACGGCTTGGAGGGTGATCATCGTTGAAGTCTCCCTGCCGCTGTCCATTCTCGCCACCCGCTTTCGTGGGGGTGCGTTGCGCCGTTCCAGATCGACTTCCGGTCCAGCCAAGAACCCGATCCGCACCCTCCGGAGGTGAAGGCGTGGGCTGTCTCGCCTTCCTGAAGCGACTGAGCGTCCCTCGCAACGAGCCGTCGAGGGTCCATACGGACCGGTTCTGGGCGCAGTCTTGCGACAGCATGTGATGTCTGAAGGGGGATTCGTGCCGGTAGGTGCCCACCCTTCCCGGCTTGGTTCGGCGCCTCCCGGCTTCGTATGTCGCCCCGACCAAGTCAGACAGGCTTTCGGCTCGGAAGAGGCATTCAAGACAATCTACAAGTGACGTCGCGTGTGGGGTATCGACTGGCTCAATCCGTCGTGGGCGTGGCGACATTGAGTGCCTTCGCCATCGCGATCGTGAAATCGGAGACCTGTTCCGGCAGATGACCGGTCGCCCAGGATCGCGCCAGCATGAGGAAATCGCCGAGGTCACGCTCGGCCTGCGCGAGCAGTCGACGCAGTTCATCAACGGGAAGCTCGATGACCCGGCTGTTCTCTTCTTCGGCGTCGACGGTGAGCCGCATCGTCCTTCCGTCTCGCTCAACCATTGAGGACGGATCGTGCCCGAACCACACCGGTCCACCGTCGAAGGATCGAAACCAATCCCGCCACTCCTCGAGTCCGTGGCAGCAGCCGGGGTTGAAGACGGTGTTCGAAACAGTGTCGACGATGCGGAGACCACCGAACGCGATGGGGAACTCTTCTGTCAGTAGGCCGTCGACGAAGGCCGCGCGGGAATCACCGGTCCGTTCGGCGTCGTCCTCGCGAGCGACGTTAGCCGCCGCGATTGACATGACGGCAATGCCCACATGCTTCTGATCCAGTGTCCCATCGAGCCGAAGAAGATCGAACGGCTTCAGCTCCGCGATCGGCCAGAGATCGAAGTTGTCGTGAATGTGGATCTCGACGACGGCTTGCAAGGTGATCATTGCGGCAGTCTCTCCGCTGATATCGGTGGGCGCCACCGGATTTCGTTCAGATAATGACGGTCGCAACGGTCCACAAGTGCGGAACCGCCCTCTCCAGATGCGAGGACTCCGTGATGCCCTGGATGACCGTCTGCGTTCGATCGTCGGTCGGAACGTCCCGTTTCGCCTGGTGTGGTGGCGTCCAGACGTCTTAGTGGTGGCGTCGGCCAACCCCGTTGACGGTGGGTCGGTGGGGGATGTAGATTCCTGAATCGTTTGAGTCCCCGGCACGGGGTCAGGTCTGCCCCTCGACGCTTCGTGGTCGAGTGTCCTTTTTCATCCGCATTGCTCGGTGTCGAGTATTGCCCCTTGTGGATTTTGGAGTCGCCCGTGTCTGTTCGTGTTCGCTGTTGTGCCGCCGGACTGGTCGACAGTCTCACCATGGAGAAGCCGGAACTCCCCGGCCTGCCGCTGTGCCTGAAATTCACCCCGAGCGAGACTCACCCGTACGGCTGCATCGATCCGGTCGTCGTCCACGAGCGCTGATCGAACGCGGACATGGCCTCCGGCCCGTCGTGGGTCGGAGGCCATGAGGCGCTCCTAGCCGGGCCCGGACCTAGTACGAACCTGTGACGTCGATGTCGGTCATGGCGACCACGGGACGGCGAGTGGCTCAGCCGCCCAGCGGGTCGCAGCTGTCGGCCGAGACGGTGAGCTGAACCTGGAGCGAGACGGGGGTGTCCGTCGGCAGATCTTGGAATGGCCACGGGGCCTGCTCGTTGACCGAACAGGCGTAGTCCCCGGAATTGTCCCAGTAGGACACACTGACGTTCGTAAAACCCTGCTTCTCAAGCTCCGCACGTGCGTCCGCCTCGCTGAAGCCCATCACCCACGGCAGGGACGCCTTCGGCGCGGGTTGCTCGGGAGGCTCTGACGGTGTCTCAGGTGTCGGGCTCGGACTCGATTCGGACGGACTCGGGCTGAGGCTTTGCCCGCTCGGGCTCGGCTGCGTCGAGGGCGACTCGGACACGGCCCCCGGGACCAAGGCGGCGCTTTCGGGTGCCGACCAGGGCGCCCACAGCAACACCGAGCCCGCCAGGATGACGACCGCCGCCGTCCCCACGGCGATCGTGAACCGTCGGCGCTCCCGTCCCGGGCGAGCCGTCACCATCGTGGGTTCATCATGTGCGGAAACCGGGGCGGTGTCGACGCCAGGATTCGGGTCGACGGCGGATCGCACGACCGGCGCCGTCGCGGCTCTGCCGAGTCCCGTGCCGCGCAAGGCCTCCGCGAACGAGGCCGCATCGGGCCAGCGGGACGCCGGGCTCTTGCCGAGCGCTCGCGTCACGACCGTGGCGAGTGCATTCGGCACGTCGTCGGGTAGCGGCGGCGGTGGTTGGTAGAGGTGACCCGCGACGACGTTGGCGGGCACGTCGCCGATGAACGGGCGCCGCCCGGCCAGGCACTCGTAGGCGACGACCGCGAGCGAGTACACGTCGGACGCCGGGGACACCGGTCGTCCGGTGAGCTGTTCGGGTGACACATAGGACGTCGTGCCGAGGAGCGTTCCCGTGTTGGCCGTGTCGTCGAGGGCGAGCGCGATGCCGAAGTCGACGAGTTTGACGGCGCCGTCCTTGTCCCTGATGAGGATGTTGGCGGGCTTGACATCGCGGTGGATGATGCTCGCCTGGTGGGCTTCGTGGAGCGCGTCGGCGGCCTCGGCAATGATCCGGACGGCGTCGCCGGGATCGAGCCGTCCACCGTCGGCGAGCCGCTTCAGGAGTGAGACCCCCTGAACGAATTCCATGACGATGTACGACATGACGGTGCCGTCGGTGGCCTGGTCGTGTCCGTAGTCGAAGACGTTGACGACTCCGGGGGCCTGAAGCGCGGCCACCGAACGGGCCTCGGCCTCGAACCGTCGACGGAATCCCTCATCGGTGGATAGTCCAGGGTGGGGGATCTTGACGGCGACGACGCGATCCAGTCGCGTGTCGGTCGCACGCCAGACGACACTCATCCCGCCGCTGCCCACCGGATCCGTCAGTTGATACCGCTGATTGAGCAGATTGTGCATGTGTAGATATGCCTTCGTGTGGATGGCTCGGGATTGCTCCGCCCGGCGGGGTGTCGAACGATTATGGCACCGTGCCGAAAACCGGGTATCCCCCTGTCAGTGTCCATGGTGAACGGTCAACCGACGCACTCGTCGGTCGACGCCGCGTACTGCACCCACAAGGTGACGGGGGAGCCGGTCCAGGCGGCCATCGCCGCGTCGGAGTGCGGATCGTCGACGCGCAGGCGTGGCTCCTGGGAACGGATCCCGGGTTCTGGGCCCGGTCGAGAGCCCGATTTCTCGACGGCTCGGGCGATCAGGCACGGTTTGACGCCGTCCGTGAGTGTGGCTCCGGTCCGGTATCGCCCCTGGGCCAATGTGCACGGCGCGCTCGTGGATACGGCACCCGACGTGCTGAACCGCCATGGCGGTCGACGTCGGTCGTGCCGTATCCACGAGCGGTCGCCAAAGCCACCAAGACCGACGGGGCGAGAGACTCGGCTGACCGGCCTCAGCGGGCGCCGGACGACGGGACCGGAGCGTCGCACGACTCGCCGCTGATGGCGGGGGACCGATACCGACCGACGTCTCGATTCACTCTCCGGCGATCGCCACCCGCCTGAATGGAATCAATGTGGATGGACGTCGACGTTGGCCGACGTGTCGAGACTGTGGGGGGACGGGCGCTCCGGGGTCGCCCGGCGCGGCCGAACGGTTGGGGCGGTCGTGTTCTCGCCGTGCCGACTCCGCGGCCGCGCGCGGATCGAGCAGTTCCCGGCAGGCCGTCGCGAGTTCGGCGGCGTCGCTCCAGCGGTCCTGCGGTGTCTTCGCGAGGGCGCGCATGACCGTCTCGGCGACGGCGGCTGGTACGTCTTCGGGCAGCGGGGGCGGGGGAGTGTTGAGGTGTCCCTCGATGACCCGCCACGTGTTGTCGTCGTGGAACGGCCGTCGGCCCGCGAGGCATTCGTACGCCACGACGCCCAGCGAGTACACATCGGAGGAGGCGGAGGGATCGCCGCCGCGCAACTGTTCGGGGGACACGTAGGACGCGGTGCCCATGACCATTCCGGTCGAGGTCAGGCCCATTCCCGCGCCCGATCGGGCGATGCCGAAGTCGATGATCTTCGGGGTGTTCGTCTTCTCGTCCACGAGGATGTTGGACGGCTTGACATCGCGGTGGATGATGCCGGCGCGATGCGCGACGTTGAGTGCCGCCGCGGTGTCGGCGACGATCGCGACGACGGTAGTCGCGTCGAGGCGGCCCCGTTCCGTCAGCAGGTCGGACAACGGCCGGCCTCGGACGAGTTCCATGATCAGATAGGAGACGTATCGCCCCTCGGCGTCGGTCTCCTCGCCGTAGTCGAAGATGCCGGCGATCCCCCGGTGCCGCATCGCCGCCATCGCGCGGGCCTCGCTGCGAAAGCGATGTCGGCACACTTCGTCGTGCGCCAGGCTCGGATGCAGGATCTTCACGGCGACGTTGCGTCGGAGCCGTTCGTCCCAGCCGTGCCAGACGGACCCCATCCCGCCGTCTTCCAGCCGTTTTTGTAGTCGGTATCGCCCACCCAGGAGGCGTTGCGCCACCATCGTTGACCCCCCAATACGAAATTGATGACTGATTATGTCATCACGATGACGGCGGGCCATATCCGGTACGCAGTGATAAAGCGATGGCAGTCACGCTGAGTGAGATTCGTATTCCATTGTGGTCTTGAGGGTAGTTGTCGGCGCACTGCGGCGCGGGTGGGGCAAGGGAAACGGGCGTCGACGGCCAGCGTGTCGACGCCCGCGTTCGGTGAGTGGTCACCGAGTCGAGGTTGCTCTAGAAGTTGACATCCGAGCATTGGTAGAACGCGTTGCCGGTGTCGGAGATCGTCCACACCGCGAGGATCACGTGGTGGCCGGACCGCTGGGGCAGGTTGCCGGTGTGCGAGACCTGGTACGGCGGGCGGACTCCACCCATCGGCACGGTCAGGAACGGCGTGAGGTCGAGGTCGCCGCGAGTCAGGGCGTGGTTGGAGTTCCAGCCGGATTTGGTGATGTAGTAACGGAAGTCGGTCGTCGCGTGAGCGGCGGTCAGCGTCCAGTCGAAGGTGTACGAACCGGCGGAGACGTTCGTCTTCGGCCAGCTGCCGCCGCGAGGGTCGTTCAGCTGGTCGAACGCGCCGAGCCCGGCCGAGCACAGCTTGCCGTCCGCGGGTCCGGCCGACGGGAAGCCCTTCGGGCCCTCGACGCTCTGGGGCTCCCATTGGATCGGGCCACAGTTGGTCGCGGTGCCCTGCTTGCAGTGGTATGCCCGGCTCACGGGGCTGGTCGTGTATCCGTGAGCCGATGCCGGGCTGCTGGTGACGACGGTGACCGCGGCTGTGGCAAGGGCCGCCGCCACGGCCCCGACCACGATTCTTCTGATTCGCGTGATGGACATGATGCGTTCCTTTCGCATAGGCGAGCGCGCGGACGCTGGATGCGTCCTCCGCGTGGTCTCCATGCGGGGCGTGGTCCCGAGCGGGTTGCCAATGTATGGAAACTTACCTAACTATAGATAGACGAATCTGGATTGGTAAATACCTAAAGATGAGAAAAGTCGATCTTGGCGGAAAAGTCGCGTGCGCGAACCGTTTCGCCGCAGCGGATCACGGTGAGGTGAGGGGCTATGGGCGTACGCGATTCGCCGATGGGCGACGGCCGGACATCGACAGTCTACTGTGGCTTACGGTCGTGTGGTGACAGTGTCCATGATCGGGAGACGACGGGGGAGCCACGTCGATGAACAGAGAGAAC
>NZ_CBCRZX010000005.1:9402-188696 GCF_965137155.1 Stackebrandtia soli | reverse complement strand
GAACGGCCGCCGCCGGCGGCCGTTCTCCGAGGATTTCGGTTCGACGTGGTCGATGCCGAACGGGATGTACGGCGTCGTTACCCGACCTGGCCGGGCCACCACTGTCGGGAGGTGTTACCTGGAGGCCAAGGCGTTGAAGCGTTCCCGGCGCAGCGATTCGGCCCACTGGTCGTCCAGCGGCGGTAGGGAGGCGCGGTCGACGCCGATCGCCCACGCGAGCAGCTGGTCGGCGAGCTCGGGGTTGCGAGCCAGCGCCGGACCGTGCAGGTACGTGCCGATGATCTTGTCCTGCCACGCGCCCTCGTGCGAACCGTTGTTGCCGATACCGTGCTCCACCTGCGCCAACGGAGTCACCCCAGGGCCGAGGTGCGTTCGTCCACCGTGGTTCTCGAAACCCGTCAGCACGGGCAGGTTCAGCGCAGGTGCGACGGGGCCGGACAGTTCGCCGACGGCGCGCGACTCGCCCCGGTCCGACGCCATGTCGAGCAGGCCGAGGCCACGGCACCGTTCCCCACTGGCGATGAACGACTCACCGAGGAGCTGGTAACCGGCGCACACCGCGAAAACGGTCTTGCCCTTCTCGTGGGTGTCGGCCAGCGCGCGATCGGCGATGAGCTTCTCGGCCGCCAGCGCCTGCGGGCCGTCCTCGCCGCCGCCGATGAGATAGACGTCCGCCTCGTGCGGGATCGCCTGGTCGGAGCGGACGAGAATCTGCTCGGCGAGAATGCCGCGCGCTTCGGCGCGGTGGGCGAGGATCAGCAGATTCCCGCGGTCGCCGTAGGTGGAGAGCAGATCGGGGTAGATCCAGACCAGGCGCAGCAGACTAGTTGACACGATCGAACTCCGCTCGGATGTCTTGGAAGGCGGTGTAATTGGCGATGACTTCGACCTCGCCCGACGGGAGCACGTTGATCGCCTCGGTGATGTCGCGGGCGACCTCGAACTTGACGTCGTTGACCTGCAAGCGGACGGCGAGATCCATGCGGCGGTCGCCGATGGCGATGACGCGGCGGTCGCGAACGGGTGAGAAGTCGACGTCGTAGATCCACGACGTGTCGTAGCCGTCGACCTCGCGGGCGTTGAGCGCCAAGACGACCGGGCACATCGGTTCGAGCATGTCGAACGCCTCCAGCCACCCGGCCGGGTTCTTGGACAGCAGCAACCGGAGTCGACGTCCATTGCGTCGGACGACCGCGTAGCGACCGGCGATCGACTTGACGTTGACCAGCAGCGGCGCGGCCTGCTGCGGGGCGATGCCGAACGCGGACGCGACCGCGAGCGCCGTCACGGCGTTGGCCCGGTTGACCTGGCCCGGGAGCCGCAGATCGAGTGGCACCCGGGATCCGTCGGGCGTGACCGCCGCGTTCCCCTCGACGCCCCAGGTGGGGCTCGGTCGGGTGAAGCCGCACGAGGTGCAACGCCAGTAGTCCCCGAACCGATCGAGGTGCTTGCGGCACTGCGGGCAGATCCACGAGTCCTCCTGCCAGCGTTGCCCACCGGCGAACCAGGTGACGTTGTTGCTGCCGCTCGCCGCCCACGCCACCCACGGGTCGTCGGCGTTGGCGATGATCGGGACGTCGGGGTGCTGGGCGAGGGCGTCCCGCCACTTCGCCGCGAGGCCGGAGACCTCCATCGCCCGGTCGAGCTGGTCTCGTGAGAGGTTCAACAGCGCGATGACCTGCGGCGTGGCCTCCGCCATCAGGCGAGGAAGGTAGTGTTCGTCCACTTCGAGTACACAGTTGACGGCGTCGCGCGCCTTCGCGAGCGCGGTCGTGTGTCCCGTCGGCATGTTCGCGCCGAACGAGTTCGTCGCGACGGGACCCGCCGCTTCGAGCGCCGCGGCGGTGAAGCGGGTAGTCGTCGTCTTGCCGTTGGTGCCCGAGATGAGGGCGACGCGTCGGCCGGCGGCGAGCAACTGCAACAGTTTGGGCTCGATCGTGAGGCCGACTTTACCGCCGATCACGGAGCCGTCACCGCGTCCGCTGGCGCGCGACAGTGCCGCGGCGGTACGGAGCATGGCGGTGGCGAGTTTCGCCCGTGGGGGCAGGTTGGTCATCGAGGCCGCCTTACCAAACGCATTGTCGAACTGGACGGGTCAAAGTTTGACACACGCGCCGCCATCGTCCGTTATGTGATGGCTTGTGACACCGAACGTTTCGATATCGATCGTTATGTCCGTTTCGGGAACGGCGTTCACTCGATCGTGCGAGCCGGGCCGAAGTCACCTCCACTTTTTGCCACCGTCATGACCTGCGATGTTGACTCAACGTGCCGGTGACGGTCGGCGAAAGGACCTGTGCGTGTGGAGGAGAGTGGAGTAAGGTGGAGCGCACTGGTGGGGCCGGTTGGCTCTTCGACGTACCTTTTCACCCGTTTCGGCGGGCCGGTGAGGGGAGTGGCTGCCGATGTTCCTCGGTACACACACCCCTCGCTTGGACGACAAGGGGCGGCTGATACTCCCGGCGAGGTTCCGTGACGAACTGGCAGGTGGACTGGTGATCACGAAAGGGCAAGAGCGGTGCCTGTACGTGTTCCCCATGGCCGAGTTCACGCGGATCGCCGACGAGCTCCAGAAGGCGCCGATGACGAACAAGGCGGCCAGGGCGTACAACCGGGTGTTCTTCGCCAGCGCGCATGACGAGATCCCCGACAAGCAGGGCCGTGTCACCATCCCGGTCCATTTGCGAGAGTACGCGGACCTGGATCGTGATCTGGTCGTGATCGGTGCCAGCACCCGAGTCGAGGTCTGGGACGCGAACAGCTGGAGCGAGTACCTGAGCGCCAGCGAGGACGCGTTCGCCGATGTCGAGGAGGGAGTACTACCCGCAGGGCTGTAAGACATCTCCATATCGGCACACGTCATACCGCCTGGTCTCCACCCGCCCGACGAGCACCTGACACTCCTTCCCCTGTGGCAGGTGCTCCGACGGGCGGTTGGGGTCCAGGCGGTATGGCTCACAGGACAGGCAGAGGTCATGATGACGCGATACGGCGCACCGGAAACCGCGCACGTCCCGGTCTTCCGGGACACGATCAGTCGGTTGCTCGCGCCCGCGTTGGATCGGGACGGCGCGATCGCCGTCGACGCCACCCTCGGCGCCGGCGGGCACACCGAGGCGTTCCTCGAATCCCACCCCGGCCTTCGTGTCTTCGGTGTCGACCGTGACCCCGACGCCCTCGAACTCGCGGGCGAACGCCTCGCCCGCTTCGGCGACCGGTTCACCCCCATCCACGCGGTGTACGACGAGATCGTCGACGCTCTCGCCGAACACGACGTCGACGCGATCGACGGGCTCCTGTTCGATCTCGGGGTCTCCTCGATGCAGCTCGACGTGGCCGAGCGCGGGTTCGCCTACTCCAAGGACGCCCCGCTGGACATGCGAATGGACCAGACGACCGGCGCGACCGCCGAGGACGTCGTCAACGACTACGGCGAACGCGATCTGGCGCGAATCCTGCGCGTCTACGGCGAGGAACGGTTCGCGTCGCGGATAGCGAAGGCGATCGTGACGCGGCGGGCCAGACAGCGCATCACGTCGAGCGCCGATCTCGCCGAGCTCGTCCGCGACGCGGTTCCGGCCGCGGCCAGGCGGCGCGGTGGCAACCCCGCGAAGCGCAGTTTCCAGGCGCTGCGGATCGAGGTCAATGCCGAGCTCGACGTGCTGCGCCGGGCGCTACCGTCCGCACTGGACATCCTGGCGCCCGGTGGACGCGTCGCCGTCCTGTCGTATCACTCGTTGGAAGACCGAATCGTGAAGCGGGAGCTCACCGACCGAGCGACGTCCTCGGCGCCTCCGGGCCTGCCGATGGACATCCCCGGTACGGCTCCCACGATGCGACTGCTGACCAAGGGCGCCCAAGCGCCCTCGGAGGCCGAGATTGCCGCGAATCCGCGCGCGGCATCGGCGAAACTGCGTGCCGCCGAGGCGATCGGCGAGCACGACGACAACCAGGGTCGAGACTCTTAAGGGGAGGTCGAGACATGAACCAGGCCAGGGGAATGAATCGCCCCACACGTGTCGACAGCGACGAGATCATCAAGAGCGCGCGACGTCGCGCTCGTGNCGCCGATTCTCGGCGGCGGGCTCTCGTCGGTGACGGCTCCGCGCTGCCCACGGACGGCGGCTTGGCGCTTCAGCCACTCGTCGATCCCGTCGAGGAGCTGCGGCCGGAGGTGACGCCGACCAGTGCGCCGGGGCGGCAGCGGAAGACCGTGCCGGTCGCCGCGCCGAGGAAGGCTCCGGCGGCGCGTCCGGTCGAGATGCCGCGCACGCCGTTCGTGTTGTCGGTGATCGCGTTGATCGCCGTTGGCATCGTCGGATTGCTGGTGCTCAACACGGCGATCAACGAGAACGCCTACACCTTGCAGGATCTGCACAACGGTCAGACGACCTTGGACAGCACCGAGGAGCGTCTGACCGATGAGATCGCGGAGCTGTCGGCGCCGGGCAACCTCGCCGCCGCCGCCGAGCGTCTGGGCCTCGTCGAGGCCACCGACATCACGTACCTGCGCCTGCCCGACGGCAAGGAACTGAAGATGCCGACACCGGGCGGAAACTAAGGAATGACCACGAAGGACGAGAACTCGGCGGGCGGCGACGCCCGCCGAGACGCCTCCCGAGGCGGGCGGCAGCGGAACACCCTGTCGCAGTCGCGCCGCTACCATCCGCGCGGCCAGTCGGTGCGAGACGCCGCCGAGTCCGACGACCGTCGTCGTCGAGTCTCGACGCGCCGCAACGAGCGGGACGCGTTCAGCCCGGCGCTGCGTCTCGTCGAAGGCGGCGCGGCGCGGACTCCACCGCGCCGCACGGCCGCCGCTCGTCAGCGGACCCGGCTGCGAGTCGCGGAGACGCCGATCGAGGCCCCACCGGTCGCTCGTAGTGCGAAAGCGCGTGCGGCGCAACGGCAGTCCGCCGTTCGCACGCCACCGCAGCCACGACGTGGCGGTCCTTCCCGGCGAGTCATCAAACGCAAGTTGCCGCGCATCGCCAACCCGCGCCGCCGTCTGCGGTTGGGCACCGTCCTGATCCTCATCATGTTCGTCATCGCCGGTGGCCGCCTCGTACAGCTCCAGGTGACCGACGCCGCCGCGTACGCCGCGGACGCGCTCCAACAGCGACTGTACACAGAGGTCGTTCCCGCTTCGCGTGGCTCGATCACCGACCGCAACGGCGAACTGCTCGCGTTCAGCGTCAACGCGCGGTTCGTGTACGCGGACCCGGAGATGGTCGAAGACGCGGGCGAGGCGGCCGCGATGCTGTCGCCGCTGCTCGGGATCCCCGCCTCCAAACTCGAGCCGAAGATGCAGCGTCAGGAGGACGACGAGGGCAACGCGGTCCGGTTCGTCTACCTCGCCCGTGGTGTCGACGCGACCGTCGGCGACACGATCGCCGAACTCGGCATTCCCGGGGTGCGAGTGCGCGCCGACGAACGCCGTGAGGTGCCCGGCCACGATCTCGCGGCCAACCTGATCGGCTTCACCGGTACCGACGGCAACGGGCTCGCCGGGTTCGAAGCCACCTATGAGGATGTTCTCCGTGGTGACGACGGGGAGCTCACCTACGAGGTCTCCGGCAGCGGCCAGAAGATTCCCGGTGGTTTCCAACGGGAGGAGGCCGCTCAGCCGGGTGACGACCTTCAACTCACCATCGACTCCGACCTCCAATACCAGGTCCAGAAGATCCTCGCCAAGACCGTCGAAGAGAAGAACGCGCAGTTCGGTGCCGCCGTCGTCATGGACGTCAAGACCGGCGAGGTCGTGTCGATCGCGAGCGCGCCGACCTACGACGCGGCAGATCCGTTCGGCTACGACGAGAAGCTGCGCGTCGACTGGGCGTCGGGTGCGGTAGTCGAACCCGGGTCGATCCACAAGGCCCTCGTCGTCGGCGCCGCGCTAGAGGAGGGCCTCATCAGTCGCGACGACCTCATGACGGTCGCGCCGACGATCCAGGTCGCCGAGACGACCTATCGCGACACCCACTATCACGACGAACGCCCGATGAGCCTCGGCGGAATTCTCGCGCATTCGTCTAATGTGGGCATCATTATGCTCGCGCAGCAGCTCGGACCCGAGAAGCTGTACGAGTACCAGCGCAAGTTCGGGCTCGGTTCCCCGACGGACGCCGGCATCGCCGGTGAGGCCGCCGGAATCGTCCGCCCGGCGTCGGATTGGTACGGCAGCGACCACGGGTCGATCCCGATCGGGCTCGGTGTCGCCGTCACCCCCTTGCAGATGGCCGCCGGCTACTCCGCGATCGCCAACGACGGCATGTACGTCCAGCCGAGCCTCGTGGAGTGCCGGGTCGCCCCGGACGGGAGGAAGACGTCGGTCGGCGATCCCGACAAGCACCGCCTGTTCTCCGCTTCGACGGCGCGCGACCTCCAGCACCTGTTGCAGGCGCCGATCACGGTGCCCGACGGCACCGGCACGATCGCCGAACTGCCGGGCTATCTCGTCGCGGGCAAGACCGGAACCGGTCAGCTCGTTCGTGACGGCGAGTACGCGCCCGGCGAGGTCGCTTCCTTCGTCGGGTTCGCGCCCGCCGACAAGCCGAAGTACACCGTCGCCGTTTTCGCCTACACCCCCGGTGGTGGCGGCGGAACCGTGACGGGGACGGCGTTCCGCGACATCATGCAGGTCACCCTGGGGCACTTCCGTGTTCCCCCGTCGCAGGAGGAACCGGCGAAGTTCGAGGTGTACGGCTGACGGGTTGCCTCAACCGACCAGACAAGCGATGCCGTCCTCGTTGACGTAGATGAACTGTGTGGGCGACTCCGCGACGTCGATGTCGAGCGATTCGCAGGTCGGTTGCGGGTAAGTCTCGGGGCCGTCGGGGAGCGCGTCCTCGGCGTCAGCGGTGACATCGAGCCGACCGGTGAGCTCCTCGGTCCTCTGTCGTAGGTCTTCCAGGTCCTTCAAGGCGTTGACGTGCGCGACGGCGAGTCCGGCGAGCCCCGCGGCGAGACAGCACAACGCGACGACGATTCCTCGGAAGCCGCGTTGTGACGGGCCGGTGTTCGCGGTGTCGGTGTCGGAGTCGGCATCGAGAGCTTCGACGGCTATGGAGGATGTCGGTTCGTCGTGCTTGGACACATTCGTCCCTTCGTGTTTGTTCCCCGGCAGTAAATATACGGTGTTCGATATGTCCGTTGTGGTCGCGGTGGCCTGGTGGGCTCGACCGGATCCAAGGCCGGTGCGGCGGCGTCACACCCAGCCGGTGTGCGCGGTCCGCCAGCGCATGCCGATCGCGACATGCTCGACGTAGCTCGCGTCGGCCATGGTGACCGTCCACATCGCGTACGGCCGTCGATGCAGTGGAAGCTCGGACATGTAGTCCCACGCCGGGCCGTAATCGAGATCGACCGGGTCGTGCCACTGTCGCATGTCCTCGCGCTCGTCGTCGGGTTCGAAAGGGGCACGGGCGAAGTCGGCCTCCGCAACGTCACTCCAGCTCGGAACCTGGAGCAGCGGTCCAAGCTCGTGTGCCCGCACGATCGAGGCCACCTCGTTCCGAAACAGATCGGGACGCCGAACGGTGGTCACGTAGTCGGACGTCTCGTCGGAACCGCTGCCCCAACTGAGTTCGTGAACGTCCGCCGACTTCCTGCGCGGTTCGACGACCTGCTTCCCGTCCTTCGTGAGCACGTAGCCGTCGGACGTGACGCGGACCGTTTCGCCCAGGAGGTAGTCGTGGAGTCGGCAGAACGTGGCCGCGCCTCGCATGCCGCCGGCGAGTGCCCGGACCTGGGCTCTCGACCCCGGATACCATTCGCGTCCCTCGGGTTCCGCGTCGGTCAGGTAGCCCATGCTGAGCAGCCACCAGGCATCGGTGAGCAACTCGACGGGCAGCGTCGCGTCGGGGCAGATCATGACGGCGTCGGGGTTGATCAGGTGGACTCGCCCCGTGACCGTCGCGTCCTCAACAGAATCGACGGAGATTGCGTAAAGATCGGTCATGGCCCTCTTTCGATCGGGTGTCGGCCGATCGACGATAGCCGCGATGCCTGACAGTTCGGCCCGGCAGCGATGGCGAGTTGCGCACGGGCCGTTGACATCTCGCTCTTCGTTTGTGGACTTGCTCGCCGCGTTTCGGTTTTCTGTGGGCGTTTCACGCCGCGTGTATTCGGCCGGGATCCGGGAGGGCTCGATGGAGCTTTGGGGATGTCGCGACGGCATGGTCGCGCTTCGATGACGTGTGAACGGACCTTCATGGAGCCACGGCGAACCGGAACCGTTCGAGGCGGTGACGGACTTCGTTGGCGCCCCGTTCTCGCGACCCGTCCCGGCCCGGAGTCAGTCCAGCGTGTAGTCGATGTGGATGCGGTGGATGCCGGAGGCACCGACGACGATATCGCCGGATCCCTTGATGCCTTGGAGCGCACCGGTTCCACCACCCGGGACGATGGCGAACGACCTGTCGAAGAGGTCCGTTCCCGTCGTCGACGCGGAGTGCGTGAACAGGAAGGTCCCCTCCGCGCCGTCGATGGAGCCGGTGAACGACTCCATGGCCAGGTAGGCGCCGATCCCCGTGGCGGGGTCGAAGGCGGAGGTGAAGATCGTCGCCGAGCGGCCGGAGATCCCGCCGTCGTAGCGCTTCGCCATCCTCGCCACACCGACGGGCACCGCCGTGTCCACCTCGAACGCCGGAGCGATCTCGGCGGGTGCGAAATCGTGTGTCGTGAATGTCCCCTCAACGCGCATAAGGTCCACCTTAGTCACTGGATCGCCGACTGGAAGCGTCGTTGCCGAGTCGGTCGAGTGTGTCGGTTCAAAACCGCGTAGATCGCCGCGACGCCATGGTGGGGCGACGTGCGGAACTGGAACATGAACCACCGGCAGGAAGGAAGACCCACCAAGCCGGGGAGCCGGGCCACGTCAACGACCGCGTGGAGAGCGTCCTTTGCGGCTTGGTGGGTCTTCATTACTGGCACGACAGAGCGGTTTCGGCACGTACGTCGCCCCACCAAGCCGTGAGTCGGTGACCAACCGGCTGAAGGGCTCCGTCTGCGCTGCAACGGAACTGCCTCTACCCTTTGGGCCCGGCTTTACTATGCCGTGGGGCGCGCCGTTGATCCGAAAGCGGCCGACCAGTCCGGACGCGAACGCGATCACCTTGTCACGGGCCACCGTCCAGCGTGGCGTGGATACGCGCTTGAACGGCGCAGAACGGCGGGACATGATGAGGACCGTCGTCGAGCATTGGTGGCTCATAGCTTCGTCCTGTCAGGAGGACACAGTGGAGACCCCCAGCCCGTACCGAGCGGCCGTTCTGGTCAGTCTCGGAATGGTGAACATCAACCGGGCCGGTTGGTGGGCCGCCGACTGGCTAGTCGAGGGCCATGACGGCGACGCTCTGCGGACCCTGGCCGGCTGCGATGACACCGATACGAGAGAGCTGAACGACCTTCTTCCGGAGGCGCTCGCCGACACCGGTCATCCACTGCCCGACGTACGGACCGCGCTGGCGCAGGTTCTACGGTGGACGGCGGAAGAAGTGCTGGCCGAGACGCGGACGGAGCTCGACGCCTGTCGGCTCATGACGGACTTGTTCTTTGAGTACCGTTCCGATCTGGAGGGGCAACCGATGGCGGAGCTCGCGTACTTCGACAGCGAGTGGGAGTTCCTTGAATCGAGCCGATGCGAGGTGGAGCTGCGGAGCGTCGTTCGGGAGGCGTGTCGACGGCAACTGGCCCTCGCCGATCTGTCGGCACGATCGGATTGGCGCCTGCCCGAACCCTGGGGAAGGAAGAGATAGCGAAGCCCTTCCTACCCTTGTCCGGCAACGCGACCGGCTCGTGGGCACTTGGCGTCCCGCGACGCGGTGGACTGGGGGTCGATCACGTCGGCGGTGGCGCCTGGCGGTGCGCGTCACCGCCGCTCGCGGCCTTGTTCAGGGCGGCGAGGAGCTTTCGGGTGAAGCGGTGCGCGTGCGGATCGAGGGTGTCGATCGGCGTGTCGAGGACGGTCGACGGCGACAGCCAGCGCATGTCGTCGAACTCACGGGTGTCGTAGTCGAGCCGCGCCGTCATGTCCCCGGCCAGGACGAACCACAGCGAGACGTCGGTGTGAGTCCCGGTGCCACGGGTTGATGTGACCGTCAGGAACAGAGGCGATCGGCCGATTGCCTGATGGGGAGCCGCGTCCATTCTCAGCTCCTCCCGACATTCGCGTTCCACGGTCTCCCACGGGGCTTCGCCCGGCTCGATGTGTCCGCCCGTCGGCAACCACAGACCGGCCTTGCGGTGTGCGCCGAGTAGGAGTGCGCCCGAGGCCCCGTCGACGAGGACGAAGTACGCGACGAGGTGCTTCGGCGGCTCCGCCGGTGGGCGAGTCCGATACAGCGCCGCGCCCGAATCGATCCACTGTCGAGCATCGGCGAGGTCGGCCGCCTCTTGATCGTCCCACGGAGTGATCGCGTCGAGCAGGAGGAGCAGGCCCGTGCGATCGGGCGAGGAGGGCGTCGTCATCGGGCCATCTTCGCAGCGTCCTGTACCCAGTCCTTGGGCGACCGTGGGCCCGCCTCCTCGTGCATCCGTCGACCGGTGGAGCGACCGGTGTCGACGGCGACGCGGTCCTCCTCGGTCCGCTCCTGTCGGCGTCCGCGCGGATCTGGGGCCATGGTCGAGCGTTCGGATCATGCCGTCCGATCCGTGCTCGGCAGGACTTGACCTCGTCGTTCCCTTTCTCCGCACGGGAAGCGTCAGTCGATCGTTGACAGTGGTCGGTACCGTCGAAGGTTCGCCGCGCCGAACGGGAGTCGCGGCGTTCGGAGTCAACGGGATGACAGTGGAGGCTGAGTTCACCATGCTCGTTCAGGACATTCACCGCCCGATCGCGGCGATCTGGCCGATGGCGGCGCCGGCCCTGGTCTCCAGCTTTCCGGACGGCCTGGTGTCCGAGCTGCCCGGCATGTACCGCGCGAGTGCGGCCTCGCCGGACGGCCCGGAGGTTCTGTTCGTGGTGCTGTGGTTGGAGGAGCTCGGACCCCAACTGACGAGGGTGCACCTGTCGGCCGTGGTCAATGCGGCGTGGACGGGGTACCAGGAGAAGCCGGAACGCATGGTCTACAACAACTTCGTCGCGTTGATCAACCGCGCGGAGGTCCCACCGCCCGCGCGCGGGGCCGATGCGCACCCCTTCACCGGGCGTTGACGTCCAGCGCACAGTCCTCGTCCAAAGAGATCGATCGCCGCGGGCGTCACGGCCCGCCGGTGGACGCTCGCTCGATGAGGGTCGGCTGGTACACCACCTGCTTCGGCGCGAAACCCGGCGCCCCCTCCGCCTCGGCGAGCAGGAGCTGAATGCCCGTCTCCCCGATCAGGCGGGCGGGTTGCCGAACCGACGACAACGGAACGATCGCGGCTTGGGCGAAGTCGATGTCGTCGTAGCCGACGAGCATGATCTCGTCGGGAACGCGCACGCCCGCCGACAGGATCAGGCCCTGAAGGATGCCGAACGCGAGAAGGTCGTTCGCGGCGAAGACGGCGTCGGGCCGGTCCGCCGGATCCATCGCGACGATGCGTTCGCCCGCGTGTCGGCCGGCGAGCACAGACTGGTCGGAGGTCTCGATGACGTCGAAACTCACTCCCCTGTGCTGTGATATGGCCTTGCGGGCCCCTTCGAGCCGGTCGGTGACCTGGCGGGTCGTCATCGGGCCGCCGACGAAGGCGATCCGCTCGCGGCCCCGCTCGATGAGATGCCCGACGGCGAGTTCTCCGCCGTAGACGTCGTCCACGGACACGCTGGAGATGCTGGCGTCGGCGAGCGCGCGGTCGACGAGCACGACGGGAATTCCCCTGGCGCGCAGACGTTCTACGGAGGACCACGCTTCGGCGATGGGGGACAGCAGCAACCCCCTGACCCGCTGCTCCTCGAAGAGCTCGACCTGGGTGGCCTCGCGGGTCGGGTCGTCGCGGCTGTCGGTGACGAGGACCGTGAAGCCCGAGGCGACGGCGGCGTCCTCCGCACCGCGAACGAGCTCGCCGAAGAACGGGTTGCCGACGTCCAGGACGACGAGCCCGATGCTGCGGCTGTGTCCTGCCCGGAGCTGACGCGCGGCGTCGTTGCGGACGTATCCGAGCTTGTCTATGGCATCGTGGACGCGCGCCACCGTCGCCGCCGCGACGCGTTCGGGCCGGTTCAGCACATTCGACACGGTGCCGATCGACACCCCCGCCAACGCCGCGACGTCCTTGACGCTCACCGCTCCCACGATCGTCCCCTTCTCCCGAGTCATCGTCGTGCCGTCGATTTCGACGTCCTGATTTCAACGATTCACTCATGCTAGCCAACGACGGACAGATCGCCCCCGGTCGCCACGGTGTTGGGCGCGGGGATGTCGAAATCAGCGTTGCAGCAGAAGAATGCGGCCTGATCGGCCAGATTCGGGATACGTGTTGTTGACATCGCCCCAACGCTGACGTAACGTGCTCGAAACGGCAACGTTAAAACGATTCATTTCCAATATGGAGACTGTTCGTCGATGGCGATGAAGACTACCGGTGCTCAGCCCCCGGAACCAGGCGGCACCCCACTGCTCCAGTTGCGTGACGTGTCGAAGGCCTTCGGCGCGGTCGTCGCGCTCGCCTCGGCGGAACTGACCGTCTACAGGGGCTCGATCCACGCGCTCGTCGGTGAGAACGGCGCCGGAAAGTCGACGCTGGTCAAGATCATCGCCGGTCTGTACCAGCGCGATCGCGGCGAGTTCCGACTCGACGGCGAGGACGTCGACTTCGACTCGACCGCGCGCTCGAAGGACGCGGGCATCGCCGTCATCTACCAGGAACCGACCCTGTTCCCCGACTTGAGCGTCATGGAGAACATCTTCATGGGCCGCCAACCCACGACCCGATGGGGCGGGCTCGACCGGTCGGCGATGCGCGAGCGGACGTCGGCGCTGTTCCGGCGGCTCGGCGTCACCATCGATCCCGACCGCCCGGCTCTCGGGCTGTCGATCGCCGACCAGCAGATCATCGAGATCGCCAAGGCGATCTCCCTCGACGCGAAACTGTTGATCATGGACGAACCGACCGCCGCGCTCAGCGGCGTCGAGGTCGACCGGCTGTTCACGATCGCCCGTGCCCTCCGCGACGAGGGCCGGGGACTCGTCTTCATCTCGCACCGCTTCGACGAGATCTTCGACCTGTGCGACCGGATCACCGTCATGCGGGACGGCTCGTACGTGTCGACGCATGAGACGGTCGACGTCACCGCCGCCGAGATCGTCACCCGCATGGTCGGCCGGTCGGTCGAGACGTTGTTCCCCAAGACCGAGGGGATCACACCCGGAGAGGTCGTGCTCGACGTCGACGGTCTCAACCGGCACGGTGTCTTCGAGGACGTGTCGATCACCGTTCGGGCGGGAGAGATCGTCGGCATGGCGGGTCTCGTCGGCGCGGGCCGCAGCGAGGTCGCCCGCGCCGTGTTCGGCGTCGACCAATACGACTCCGGAACCGTCATCGTCGGCGGCTCCCGATTGCGGGGCGGCGACCCTCGCGCGGCGATCAAGGCGGGGATCGCCTTCGTACCAGAGGATCGACGTCGACAAGGACTGCTCGTCGACCTGTCCGTCGGTCGCAACATCGCGCTCGTTCTGCGGCGGCGGCTCGCCGCGTGGGGCCTCATCGCCCGCCACCGTGAGGACGCGCTCGCGGCGCGGTGGTCGCGCACGCTTCAGATCAAGGCCCGCGACCTCGACGTCGAGGCGGGCACCCTGTCGGGCGGCAACCAGCAGAAGGCCGTCATAGCCAAATGGATGGCGACCAAGCCCCGCCTGCTCATCATCGACGAGCCCACTCGGGGAATCGACGTCGGCACCAAGACCGAGGTGCATCGACTTCTCGACCAGCTCGCCCAAGAGGGACTGGCGATCCTGATGATCTCAAGTGAACTGCCGGAGGTACTCGGCATGAGCGACCGCGTCTACGTCATGAGCGAAGGCCGCGTGACCCGCGAACTCCGCCGCGACGAGGCCACCAGCGAGACCGTCATGACGGCGGCGACCCGCATGGAGGAGACCGTATGACCACCCTGAGCCCCGCGCGGCGCGGCTGGTGGGGGATTGTCCTACGTAGACGGGAGACCGGCGTCGCCCTGGCCGTCATCGTTCTGGTCGCCGTCACCACCCTGATCAGCCCGAGCTTCGCCACCGGTGCAGACGGCTTCCGCAACCTCCTGCTCACCCCGTCACTGCTGATGTTGCTCGCCGTCGCCCAGGGCATCGTCATCATCACCAAGAACATCGACCTGTCGGTCAGCGCCGTCCTCGGGCTCACCGCGTACGCGACCGGACGGATGTTCACCGATTGGCCGGACGCGCCGATCTGGCTGGTGGTCCTCCTCGGCATCGGGCTGGGGACGGCGCTCGGCACCATCAACGGCGTCCTCGTCAGCGTCGCCCGGGTTCCGTCGCTCGTCATCACGCTGGGCACCCTGTACGCGTTCCGGGGCGCCAACATCGCTTGGGCCGGTGGGGATCGCGTCAACGCCGCCGACCTGCCGCGCGGATTCACCCGGCTCGGTACCGCCACCGTCCTCGGTGTACCGGTGCTGTTCCTCATCGCGGTGGTCGTTCTCCTGGTCGTCGCCTATGTCCTGGGCTATCGCCGGTCCGGACGCGAGATGTACGCCGTCGGTTCCGACGCCGACGCGGCCGTGCTCTACGGCCTGAAGGTGTCCCGGCGGGTCTTCTTCGGTTTCGTGGCATCGGGAACGCTCGCCGGCCTGGCCGGGGTCCTGTTCGCGGCCCGATACGCCACCGTCAGCTCGACCGCCGGGTCCGGCCTGGAACTCGAAGCCGTCGCCGCGGCCGTCATCGGTGGGGTCGCGATCGTCGGCGGTGTCGGCACCGTCTTCGGCGCGGCCCTCGGCGCGATCCTCCTGACCACAATCGACCGCGCGTTGCCGACGCTCGGAATCGGCGAGTTCTGGCAACAGGCCGTCGTCGGGGCGCTCATCATCGGCGCCATCGTGCTCGACCGGGTCATCGCGTCCAGGCAGGCCCGTCGACTGCGATCCGCCCACGCCCACATCTCCACCGACGCCGTCATTCAAGCGAAGGGGTCCAAGCCGTGACCACCACCGCCGAACCCGTCCGCGTCACCCCGACGGCGCCATCGATCCTCGCCAGGACCAAGACGATCCTCTTCGGACGCGACGCCGCCGTGATCGGCCTGTTGATCGTCGTCTGGCTCGTCGCCACCGCGATCGTCCCCAACTTCGGCAGGCCGAACACCGTCTACTACCTGATCCTCGACGTCCTGCCGATTCTGCTCCTCGCCCTGCCGATGACGCTGGTCGTCGTCACCGGCGAGATCGACCTGTCCGTCGCGAGCATGGTCGGGTTGTCGAGCGTCCTCGTCGGCGTGCTCTACCAGGCCGGCTGGTCGATTCCGCTCGCCGCGCTCGTCGCGATCGGCGTCGGGCTGATCGGCGGCGCCCTCAACGGCTTCCTCGTCACCACCGTCGGCCTCCCGTCGTTGGCGGTCACAGTCGGGACGCTCGCGCTGTTCCGGGGCATCGCCGTCGGCCTGCTCGGCACCGGGGCCGTCACCGGTTTCCCGGGCGAATACAAGGATCTCGTCACCGATCGGCTGTTCGGCCCGGGCACCGCCATCCCGCAGATCCTCGTCGTGTTCGTCGTACTCGCCGTCGTCTTCGGCGTGTTGCTGCACTTCACTCCGTTCGGGCGTTCGGCTTACGCCTCAGGGCTCAACGCCGAGGCGTCCCACTTCTCCGGCATCGACGTCCACGCCGTCAAGTTCTGGCTGTTCGTCGCGACCGGCCTGGTCTCGGGACTCGTCGGTATCTACTGGACCCTGCGCTACGACTCCGCTCGCGGCGACAACGCCCAGGGACTCGAACTGTCGGTGGTCGCCGCCGTGCTCGTCGGCGGAGTGTCCATTTTCGGCGGTCGGGGCGCGATCCCCGGCGTCATCGCGGGCGTCCTGGTCATCGGGTCGCTCCATAGTGCACTGCGGTTGGCGGACGTCTCCGCCGACGCGATCAACATCGCGACGGGCGGCCTGCTCGTCGTGTCCGTGATCTTCCCGCGAATCGTCACCGGAATCCGGAGACGAATCGCCCGTATCCGACGACGAGGCAGCCGACTCGGGCTCGCATCAGATTGATTCATCGAAAGGCACGAACAATGACGTTTACCCTCACGCGAGGACGGCGCGTCGCCGCGCTCGCAGGCCTGGCCATGGCGCTCACGGTCGCGGCCACCGGTTGCGGCACCGACGACCCCGCCGGAGACGGCGGCTACGACATCGCCTTCCTCCCCAAGAATCTCGGCAACCCGTACTTCGAGGCCTCCGACGCCGCCGCGCAGAAGGCGATCGAGGACTTCGGCGGCACCTTCAAGGAGGTCGGCCCCGCCGAGGCGACCGCCGACGGCCAAGTCACCTACATCAACACCCTCACCCAGCAGAGCGTCGGCGCGATCGTGTTGTCCGCCAACGACACCAGCGCCCTCTGCGACGCCCTCGACGAGGCCCGCGAGGCGGGCATCAAGGTCGTCACCTTCGACTCCGACGTCGACCCCGAGTGCCGCGACGTCTACGTGTCGGCGTCCTCCCCGGAACTGATCGCCAAGAAACAGATCGACCTCATCGCCGAACAGGTCGGCGGCAAGGGCGAGATCGCGATCCTCTCGGCGACCGCGAACGCCACCAATCAGAACGCGTGGATCGAGGAGATGGAGGCCTACCTCGCCTCCGACTATCCCGACATGGAACTCGTCGACGTCGTCTACGGCGACGATGACGACCAGACCTCGTACGACAAGACCGAGGCGCTGCTGTCGAGCCACCCCGACTTGGCCGGGATCGTCTCCCCGACCACCGTCGGCATCGCCGCCGCCGCACGTTACCTGTCCACGTCGGACTTCAAGGGCAAGGTGGCGCTGACCGGTCTCGGCACGCCCAACGACATGCGCGAATACGTTACCGATGGCACCGTGACGGCGTTCGCGCTGTGGAACCCCGAGGACCTCGGCATCCTCGCGTCCTACACCGCCAAGGCACTTCTCGACGAGGACATCACCGGCGCCGAGGGCGACACCTTCACCGCGAAGGGCCTCAGCAGCGACGTCACCGAGTTCACCGTCGGACCCGACGGCGTCATCACGCTGGGCGACCCGTTCGTCTTCGACGCCGACAACATCGGCGACTTCGACTTCTAGCGCGTTTCTCGTCAACTCGGCGCGCGAGGTCCGATGGCGTTCTGACGCCGGATCCGATCAGCCGCGGCGACAGGGAATCTAATGTGGACGGGGGCGACTCGCCGCCCCCGTCCCCACCGACCTCACTCCCCACGACACCGGAATCAGGTGGACCACCCATGGCACGATTCGCCGACATCACCGGCCTCCTCGAACGGCAAGCCATCGAGTTGCCGTCGTGGGCGTTCGGAAACTCCGGAACCCGTTTTAAGGTGTTCGGGACCCCGGGAACACCCCGCACCCCCTTCGAGAAAGTCCGCGACGCCGCCACAGTCCACGAGTACACCGGGCTCGCTCCCACCGTCGCCATCCACATTCCCTGGGACACCGTCGACGACTACTCGCTGTTGAGTCGGACCGCGCACGACCACGGCATCGCGCTCGGCACCGTCAACTCCAACACCTTCCAGGACGACGAGTACAAGTTCGGCAGCCTCACCCACACCGATCCCGTGATTCGGCGACGCGCCATCGACCACCACTACGCGTGCATCGACATCCTCTCCGAGATCGGCGCCCGCGACCTCAAGATCTGGCTCGCCGACGGCACCAACTACCCCGGCCAGGGCGACATCCGCAGACGGCAGGACCTCCTCGCCGAATCCCTGCGCGCCATCTACGACCGCCTCGGGCCCGACCAGCGGCTCGTCCTGGAGTACAAGCTCTTCGAGCCCGCGTTCTACCACACCGACGTGCCCGACTGGGGAACCTCGTTCGCGCACGTCTCGGCGCTCGGCGACCGGGCCATGGTCTGTCTGGACACCGGACATCACGCGCCCGGCACCAACATCGAGTTCATCGTGGCGCAACTGCTGCGGCTCGGACGACTCGGCTCGTTCGACTTCAACTCGCGGTTCTACGCCGACGACGACCTAATCGTCGGCGCCGCCGATCCGTTCCAGCTCTTCAGGATCCTGGTCGAAGTAGTCAACGGCGGCGGCTACGGCAACCCCGACGTCGCGTTCATGCTCGACCAGTGCCACAACATCGAGGCGAAGATCCCCGGCCAGATCCGTAGCGTCCTCAACGTCCAGGAGATGACCGCGCGGGCGCTGCTCCTCGACCGGGACGCCCTGCGCGCCGCTCAGGACTCCGGTGACGTGCTCGCCGCCAGCGCCGTCTTCATGGACGCCTTCTACACCGACGTCCGCGCCGATCTCGCCGCTTGGCGGGAGAACCGAGGGCTGCCCGGTGACCCGATGGCCGCCTTCGCCGCGTCCGGTTACCTGGACCGGATCGCCACCGATCGAGTCGGCGGACGACAGGCCGGTTGGGGCGCCTGAACCCTAGACGTACCGAACACCGCACACGAGGGACACGAGGAAGAAGAAGATGACACACGAGGCAGCCGCCGAGCTCATCGCGCGCAGCAACCGGCTCGGCGCCGACCCGCGGAACACCAACTACGCGGGCGGCAACACCTCCGCGAAGGGCGTCGACACCGACCCGGTCACCGGCGGCGACGTCGAACTGTTGTGGGTCAAGGGGTCCGGCGGCGACCTGGGGACCCTGACGGAGAAGGGCCTGGCGGTCCTGCGGCTCGATCGGCTCCGCGCCCTCACCGGCGTGTATCCCGGCATCGACCGCGAGGACGAGATGGTCGCGGCCTTCGACTACACCCTCCACGGGAAGGGTGGTGCCACCCCGTCGATCGACACCGCGATGCACGGCCTCGTGGACGCCCCGCACGTCGACCACCTTCACCCGGACTCCGGCATCGCCATCGCGACCGCCGCCGACGGTGCCGAACTGACTGAGAAGATCTTCGGCGGCGCGGTCGTGTGGGTGCCCTGGCGTCGCCCTGGATTCCAACTCGGCCTTGACATCGCGGCCATCAAAGAACGGCACCCGGACGCGATCGGCACGATCCTCGGCGGTCACGGCATCACCGCCTGGGGAGAGTCCAGTGAGGAATGCGAACGCAACTCCCGCTGGATCATTGACACGGCCGCGGCCTATATCGACGAACACGGCCGACCCGAGCCGTTCGGCGCCCCGCTGCCCGGCTACGAACCGCTGCCCGAGGACGAGCGCCGTGCCCGCGCCGCCGCGCTCGCGCCGCTCCTCCGTCGGATCGTCTCCACCGACAAGCCCCAGGTCGGGCACTTCACGGACACCCCTGTCGTCCTCGACTTCCTCACCGGTGGCGAGCATCCGCGCCTCGCGGCGCTCGGCACGAGCTGCCCGGACCACTTCCTGCGAACGAAGGTGCGTCCGCTCGTTCTCGACCTGCCGGGCACCGCCTCCCTCGACGAGGCGAAGCGGCGGTTGCTCGAACTCCACGAGGAGTACCGGGCCGACTATCGCGCCTACTACGAGCGGTACGCGTCCCCCGACTCGCCGGCCATGCGCGGCGCCGACCCCCTGGTCGTGCTGGTGCCCGGCGTGGGCATGTTCAGCTACGGCAAGGACGCCCAGACGGCACGCGTGGCGGGGGAGTTCTACGTCAACGCGATCAACGTGATGCGGGGATCCGAAGCCCTGTCCCGATACCAGCCGATCGACGAGAGCGAGAAGTTCCGCATCGAGTACTGGGAACTGGAGGAGGCGAAGCTGCGACGGATGCCCGCGCCGAAGTCGCACGCGACCCGCGTCGCGCTCGTGACCGGTGCCGCGTCGGGAATCGGCAAGGCCATCGCGACGAGGCTCGCGGCCGACGGGGCGTGCGTCGTCATCGCGGATCTCGACGCCGAGAAGGCGCGGGCGGCGGCGGCCGAGCTGGGAACGTCCGATGTCGCGATCGGCGTGGCCGCGGACGTGACGAAGCCCGACGACGTCCGAGCCGCCGTCGACGCGGCGCTGTTGGCCTTCGGCGGTCTCGACCTCGTCGTCAACAACGCCGGTCTGTCCATTTCGAAGCCTCTCCTGGAGACCACGGACGCCGACTGGGACGTCCAACACGACGTCATGGCCAAGGGCTCGTTCCGGATGTCGCGCGCGGCGGCCGCCGTCCTCATCGAACAGGGACTCGGTGGTGACATTGTGTACATCTCGTCGAAGAACTCCGTGTTCGCCGGCCCCGACAACATCGCCTACTCGGCGGCCAAGGCCGACCAAGCGCACCAGGTTCGGCTGCTCGCGGCGGAACTCGGTGGGCACGGCGTCCGCGTCAACGGCGTCAACCCGGACGGGGTCGTGCGCGGCTCGGGCATCTTCGCGGGTGGCTGGGGAGCTCAGCGGGCCGCCGTCTACGGCGTGCCGGAGGAGGAACTGGGCGCGTTCTACGCGCGGCGGACCCTGCTGAAGCGTGAGGTGCTGCCCGAGCACGTCGCGAACGCCGTCTCGGTGTTGACCGGCGATGCGTTGAGCCACACGACCGGCCTGCACATCCCGGTCGACGCCGGGGTCGCGGCGGCGTTCCTGCGATGAGCGGGCGCGACGGATCGGGAGCTCGGACATGACACGGACGGTCGCCGCCGTCGACCTGGGCGCGAGCAGCGGCCGGGTCATCCTCGGGCACGTCGACGCGCGACGGGTCGAGCTGGAACCGGTGACCCGCTTCGCCAACACTCCGGTGAGTACGATGGACGGTCTTCATTGGAACATCCTGGGTCTGTTCGGTTCCGTCGTCGACGGCCTTCGGGCTGCTGCCCGTCGGGCGCCGGAACTGCGGAGCGTCGGCGTCGACTCATGGGCCGTCGACTACGCGCTGCTGCGCGCCGGGCGCGTGCTGGGCACGCCGTACCACTATCGGGACGCTCGCAACGCCCCAGCCGCGGACGAGACCCACCGGACCGTCGCCTTCGCGGAGCTATACCGCGCCAACGGACTCCAATATCTGCCGTTCACGACGGTCTACCAGCTCGTCGCCGAACGAGACGCGCTGCTGCCGTTCGCGGATCGACTGCTGTTGATCCCCGACGTGCTGGGCTACTGGCTGACCGGGAGGATGGCGGCCGAACGGACCAACGCATCGACCACCGGACTGCTCCGCATCGATGATGGAGAATGGAATGAGGAGCTCCTCCGGCGACTGTCCATTCCGGTCGACATCCTGCCGGGGCTGATCGAACCCGGCACCACGATCGGCCCGATCCGGCCCGAGCTCGGCTTGCCGGACGGCGTCGAACTCGTCGCCGTCGGGTCCCACGACACCGCGTCCGCCGTCGTCGCGGTGCCCGCCACCGACGACGACTTCGCCTACATCTCCAGTGGGACCTGGTCCCTCGTCGGCCTCGAACTCGACGCCCCCATCGTCACCGACGCCAGTCGCGAGGCGAACTTCACCAATGAGCGAGGCGTAGACGGACGGATCCGCTTCCTGCGCAACGTCTCCGGACTGTGGTTGTTGACCGAGGCATTGCGCGCCTGGAACGACGCCGGACGGAGCCTCGACCTGGAGTCGATGCTGGACGCGGCGTCCGCCGTCGACCCCGCGCGCGTCGTCCTCTTCGACACCGAGGATCCGCGTTTCATCCCGCCCGGCGACATGGCGGGCCGCATCCGCGACTGGTGTGTCGAACGCGGGATACGGCCACCCGACGGCCCCGCCGAGACCGTTCGATCCATCATGGAGTCACTCGCGGAGGCGTACGCGATCTCGCTGAGGCAGGCGGCCACCTTGTCCGGGCGTGACATCCGCACCGTTCACATCGTCGGCGGTGGTTCCCGGAACCGGCTCATGTGCCAGCTGACCGCCGATCGCACCGGACTACCCGTCCTCGCCGGACCCGTCGAAGCCACCGCCATCGGCAACGTCCTCGTCCAGGCACGCGCGCTCGGAGCCGTGTCCGGTTCGCTCGAGTCGCTGCGAGCCGTCGTCGCCGCCTCCGTCCAGCCGGTACGGTACCAACCGCGACCCCGCACCGCCGCCGTCCGTGCCGCCTCTCATCAACCGGAAGGAAGACTCCCATGACTCAGCGCCGAGTGCCACGGCCCCGCGATCTGAGGCCCCTGATCCGGTTCAAGCGCCCGCAGCTCAACGGGACGAAGCGGCGACTCGGCGCGGCCTGCACCATCGCGGACCTCCGCGAGATCGCCCGACGCCGCACGCCGAAGGCCGCCTTCGATTACACCGACGGCGCGGCGGAGGCCGAACTCAGCCTCGCCCGAGCCCGCCAGGCGTTCACCGACATCGAGTTCAACCCGTCGATCCTGCGAGACGTCTCCACCGTCTCCACGAGCTGGGACGTTCTCGGCGCACCCGTCTCGCTTCCCTTCGGGATCGCGCCGACCGGCTTCACGCGCCTCATGCAGACCGAGGGGGAGATCGCCGGAGCGTCGGCGGCGGGCGCCGCGGGCATCCCGTTCTCGCTGTCCACCATGGGCACCACCTCGATCGAGGACGTCCGGGCGGCGAACCCGCACGGCCGCAACTGGTTCCAGCTGTACATGTGGAAGGACCGCGACCGGTCCATGGCGCTCGTCGACCGCGCGGCGACGGCCGGTTACGACACGCTCCTGGTGACGGTGGACGTGCCCGTCGCGGGAGCCAGGCTGCGCGACAAGCGCAACGGCTTCTCGATCCCACCGCAACTGACGCTGTCGACCGTCCTCAACGCGATTCCGCGACCGGCGTGGTGGTTCAACCTGCTGACGACCGAGCCGCTCGCCTTCGCCTCGCTCGATCGCTGGTCCGGCACCGTCGCCGCGCTCATCGACACGATGTTCGACCCCAGCGTCGATTTCGAGGACCTGCGCTGGATCAAGGAACAGTGGCCGGGGAAGCTCGTCGTCAAAGGGGTGCAGAACCTCGACGACGCCAGACGACTCGCCGCCATGGGCGTCGACGGCGTCATCCTGTCCAATCACGGCGGACGCCAGCTCGACCGCGCGCCCGTGCCGTTCCACCTGCTTCCGAGGGTGGCCCGCGAGATCGGCCGTGACGTCGAGGTGCATCTCGACACCGGCATCATGTCCGGCGCTGACATCGTCGCGGCGGTCGCGCTCGGAGCGAGGTTCACCCTGGTCGGACGCGCGTATCTGTACGGCTTGATGGCGGGCGGCCGAGCGGGCGTCGACAAGGCGATCGAGATCCTCGCCGAGGAGGTGTTGCGCACCATGCGTCTGCTCGGTGTGAGTTCCCTTGAGGAGCTCGAACCTTCGCACGTCACACAACTGCGTCGCCTGGTTCCGCTGACGAACGACCCGGGTTCGATGTCGTGAACGACGGCCGGGTCCTCAGCGCGCGATCCTTACGGGAGACCGGTCTCCCGAGGGTGTGCGATCCTCGGTCCGGTTTGGTCCACGAGTCGGCGCGTAGCCGTCGGCTCCACCATGGGAACCGGCGAACCATGACGGCCGCGAACCCGAAGAGAACGCGGCCGTCACCGAATCAGAACGATGCCGTCACATGCGATCCAGGGGCGTGATGCCGAGCAGCGACAGACCGTTGTAGAGGGTCTGTTGGGTGAGCGCCGTCAGCGCCAGACGGTTGTGACGGTGGGTCGGCGTGGGCGCCGTCAGGATCGGACTGTTCTCATAGAACGCGCTGAACAGCTTCGCCAGGTTGTACAGGTATGTCGCGAGCCGGTGCGGTTCGTAGAGTTCCGCCGTCTCGGTGAGCGCGTGCCCGTACGCGTCCAGGTGGAGCGCGAGGGCGCGCTCCGATTCCGTCATCGTGACGGCCGGGTCGACGGCGGGCGCCATCCCCTGTGCTTTGCGCAGGATCGACGCGGTGCGGGTGTGCGCGTACTGGAGGTAGACACCGGTGTTCCCGGTGAGCGCCACCATCTTCGCCGGGTCGAAGCGGTAGTCGGTCGTCCGCGCCGTCGATAGGTCGGCGTACTTGACGGCGCCGATTCCCGCCGCCTCCGCGATGGAGTCCAGATCGGCTGGAGGCAGGTCGGGGTTCTTCTCCGCGACGACGGCGCGCGCGGCCGCGACGGCCTCGTCGAGAAGTTGCGTCAAGGGCACCGTTCCACCCGACCGCGTCTTGAAGGGCCGACCGTCCGGGCCGAGGATCGTGCCGAAGGCGGTGTGGACGACCTCGACGTCGGCGGTCAGCCAGCCCGCGCGCCGCGCCGTCGCGAAGATCATCTGGAAGTGCATGGACTGTCGCGCGTCGACGACGTACAGCACTCGGGTCGCCCTCAAGTCCCGGATGCGGTGCCGGATCGTCGCCAGATCGGTTGTGGCGTAGCCGTATCCGCCATCGCTCTTGCGGATGATCAGGGGCACCGGGTTGTCGTCGGGGCCGGTGAACTCGTCGAAGAACACGCACAGCGCGCCCTCGGACTCGACGGCGATACCCGCGTCCACCAACTCTTGGACCACATTGTCCAGTTGGTCGTTGTAGAACGACTCGCCCGCGATGTCGGCGTCGGTCAGGTCCACCCCGAGCCGGTCGTAGATCGCGTTGAACGCGGCCATCGACACGCGGACAAGGTCCCGCCAGGCCCGCAGCGTGGCGGCGTCGCCCGATTGCAGCGCGACGACCCGCGCCCGCGCGCGGTCCGCGAACGCCTCGTCCTCGTTGAACTGCGTTCGCGACCGGCGGTACAGCTCGTCCAGGGCGATGATGTTGTCGGTGACGTCGTCCCCGGCCCGGTGCCACTCCGCGTCGGGGTGCTCGTCGAGGTACTGGATGAGCATGCCGAACTGGGTGCCCCAGTCGCCGAGGTGGTTCTGGCGGATCACGCGCGCACCAAGGAATTCGAGCAGGCGCGCGAGCGTGTCTCCGATGACGGTGGTGCGGAGGTGCCCGACGTGCATCTGCTTCGCCACGTTCGGGGCGGAGTAGTCGATCGGGGTGATCGATCCCGCCTCGGGCTGACCGATGCCGAGACGTGAGTCGGCGAGCCGCACGGCGACCTGCCCCCAGATGGCCGCGTCGGTGAGTCGGAGGTTCACGAAGCCGGGCCCGGACACGACGGCGTCGGCGATCAGATCGCGTCGATCGAGATGTTCGAGGGCGGAGGTCGCGAGGTCGCGGGGCTTCTGGCCGAGCCGCTTCGCCAGCGGCAGCGCGGCATTCGACTGGTAGTCGGCGTGATCGCTGCGTCGCACCAGTGCGTCGACCTGCCCGGCCTCGGGGACGGCTCGTCGGATCGCGGCGGCCATGATCGCCTCGATCCGGTCGGTGAGCGTGGGCAGCGACTGCGCGGTCACGGGTGTAGTCCTTCGTGTGTCGGAAATGGATTGACGCGTGCCAGCATACGTGTCGCCTCGACGCGAGCGGCTGACGGAGAAGGAGGTGTTGTCGAGTTTGAACCACCGGTCGAAGGCGGTGCCGTCGGCGTGTCCGGCGCCGCCCGTCGTGCGTGATGTCCGGCACCGCGTTTCGACGAGGAGGGTGATTCGTCCCTCGTCGGGGCGGACGGCGAGCGGGCGTTCGGCCGGCCCAGGCAGATCGGCGGGGTGGGCCTGCGGTGAGAGGCGGACCTGTGGGCGTCCGGGTCGAGCACGACGGGGGTGAGGCGTGTGGGACGCCCCACCCCCGGATCGTGGATCTTCACTATGGACGTTCCGGTCGCCCGGTGGATCGACACGGCGGCCGCGCGCGATCCGGGGCGACGGTACGGTCCATCAGCCGGATGCCTTTTCCAGCAGGGAATGCAGCCGACGTGCCTCTTTGACGAGTTTGGACGAGGCACGGCGCTGGGCGAAGGCCGCCAGCTCCGGGATCGCGTACGGAGGGTGCGTCTCCTCCGCTGTGTCGCAGCCGAGACCGACGAGATCCGCGAGCCGATTGACCGGCTTCTCGTCGGGCTGGGGCAGCAGGGAAGGCAACGCGTGCGAGACGATCCCGAACACGATCGCGGCCGCACCGCCCTGGGATGCCTGGGTCAGAGCCGGGACGACTCGAGTCAGCTTCGCGACGCCTTCTCCGACGAGTTCGGCCATGACGTGACCGAGCGCTTCGGCGTCGACGGCGTCGTCAACGGTGAGACGGATCAACGCGGCGACCGCCAGGTCGCGATCGGCGGCGTCCGATGCGGACAGACCGAGGGCGAGAACGCGGTGAGCGTTGGGCCCCAGCGGCTGGCGGGAATCACCGAGCCCGGTGAGTTCGGCGGCCCCCTTGCCGGACCCGGTGGCGAGCTTCATCATGTGCGGCAGTGACCACGCCGCGATCGCCTCCGGGTTCGTCGGCCACAGGCTGGGCCAGGTCTCGGCCCATTCGCTCGACGTGTCGACGCCGGTCTCGGGCGGCCCCGCCAACATCCCACGGATGGTCTCCTGTGGATCGTTGGTGGCGTGGTCGTCCGCGCCGGATCGCGCGTGCGGGATCGTCACCCCCGCGGCCGGTGCCGGTGCCTCGAGCGCGGCGGCGAGCCGCGCGCAGGCGAGTGAGTCGATGCCTCGCGCGGTCTGCGCGAGCTCCGGCTGAGGTTGCGCGGGCAACCGCAGCAGCGCCAGCTGAAGGTCGGATTCCAGCGGTTGCCATCCGGCGGCGGCGGCCTCGGTCAGTCGACGCACGAGTGTCGCGGCGTCGATGAGACCGGTCGCCGCCGTAGGCGTGCTCACGAGACTCGGCACGGTACGGCGAGACAGGGCGAGCGTGATGTCGCGCAAACGGTGCAGGAGGACCCGGTGCGGACCCGCGACGTCCTTGACCGCCTCGCGCCACGTGCCGGTGTCGGCGATCGGCGCGAGCTCCGCGTCGGTGACGGTTCCCGCCGCGACGGCGATGAGCAGTCGGAGGTTCTCCTCCGCCGACACGATCTTCCACTGTGGTGTACGGCTGTCGCCGCGCCTCTTGCCGTCTATGATGGACGACAGTTCCTTCGCGAGCTGCTCCGGTTCACGGTGCGCGAACTCCACGGTGGCGGCGAGGACCTGCTCCAGCGCACGCCATTCGATGGGCCGCCACTCGCCCGTGCCGACGGTGCCCCGCGCGTTGTCGAGGACCCGGGACACCAGCTCGCCGAGCTCGGCGACCGTCGTGATCGCCGGGGCGAGCGCCTCGGGCGTCACCGACGTGGCCTGCGCTGCGGCGGAGACGGCGGACAATCGTGCCTGGTCGCGGTCGGCGGCTTCGCGGATCGGGAGCAACGCACGCAACTGCGGTGACAGCTCGGACGCGTACTCGGTGACGGCCGCGTCGACTTCGGTGTCGATGCGGTCGGAGTAGGTCGACAGCAGTGCCACGGTCGTCCGCCGCACCGACTCGTCGTCGTGGGACAGCGCGCGCGCTGCGCACGCGAGCAATGCGGCGCTGCCTTCACGGCGGCGCTCCAGGGCCGCGTCGATCCACGTCAGCTGGGCTTCGCCGAGTTCCGCCTCGGCCCGGCCGAGGACTATCCGACTGGATTCGAGGACGATGGCGTCGTCCACTCCGACGGTGGCGTCCAACCGGGACAGTTTGTCGATGGCGAACTCGACGACGGTGGTGGGCGAGCCGACGAGCAACTGGACGAGATCCTCGACGTGAACGCCGATCTCCTCGTCGGTGAGTTCCATCGCGCGGCACAGTCGCAGTACCCCGTGCAGGGTCTCCTCGTCACCGCCGTGCCGCAGTCGCGCCACGGCCTCGGCGATGAGCAGTCGACGGTTGAGAGTGCCGTCGCCCGTGAGGATCGCCAGTGCCTGAGGCCAGGCACCCGTCAGCATCGTCGCCAACGTCGGCTCGGCGAACCACAGCGTGATCATGGTGTCGCGGAGTTCGGCCTTGCCGACGCCCTTGGCGAGCGTCGCCGAGTCGGAGTCGACTCCGCCGCAACCGGCCTGCCACACGGCGAAGAACCGCGTCGACCTCGGCGGCTCCATTCCGGTGAGCCGGACGAGTTCCAGCGTGAGCGACGCCAGCGGCGAGCGCGGCTGCGTCAACAGTGGATCGAGATGGCCGACGAGGTCGACGCGCCACTGACGGTCCCGCGCCAGTAGCGCGTCCACGATCGGGGCGATCTGTTTTTCGTCGTCGTTGATGTCGTCGCGGGCGAGCCACGACGCCGCGTCGGCGGGTTCGGTGAGGCAGGCGGCCCCCGCGACCCAGAGCCCGAGCGACTGACGGCGAAGCGCGGCGGCCTTGCGGCGGCGCCGGAACTCCCACAATCCTCCGGTCTGTGAGGTGTTCAGCGCCAGTTCGGTACTCCATTGTGCGGAGTACCCCTGGATGTCGGCCGCCAGCGCGGCCCTACCGGCATCATCGAGGCTTCTCAGCGCCTCGACAAGCTGGTCTACGTTGGCCGATGCGATGAGCTTGCGGATGGTCCGCCATTCCATGATGCTTCCTCAAACAGCAGAGACTCGTGTCCTGGCCGGACGGGAGACGTCGAGTCTCGAACGTCTACCCGTCATCGTCGTATTAACGCACGTGGGAGCCGTTCTATGTGCCATTTGACGCGTGTTGCGGCCGGTCGGGTGCACATTGTCGACGACGCCGCCCCGCGACCGACCGGTCGNGGGGNGGCGTTTCGGGGTCGCTATGTCTTGGGACGCTTCGTCACTGCTGGTTCAGGACGATCAGGGTGGCGATCGCGCCGATGAGCGCGACGGCTCCGGTTGTCGCGAGCGCGATCTCCCACGCGCTGAATGGACGGTCGCCCTGGACCTCGCCGGTCTCGCCGTTGATGAGGATCTGCCACGGCTTGCCCTGGTAGACGCAGGTGGGTATCCACACTGGAATGAGGAAAAGCTGGTAGTCGATGTCGATCGTTACTGGCTGTCTACAGTGTGGATACGCTGTTCGTTGCCGCCGATGTCCCGCCGCGCGTCCCGGACGATCTCGCCGGCCATGTCCTCCTTGGCATCCCCCAGCCCGGCCTCCGGCTCCGTGTCGTACCTCAACGAGTGGTGTCCGGTCAGTTAACTCGGTTGACGCGGGGTGGCCTTGTTCGCATGCCGCGGTTCCAGCTCGGCGAGTCGTTTGCGGGTCACGTGTCGACTCGCGATGATCAGGATGTCGTCGAAGTCGCGGGACACCGTTCCGGACACGCTGTTCCGCTGGGTTCGTTGGACCTGACGTGTCTTCGTCTCGCCGTTCTCGGTGGAGGTCTCCGTCACGTGGTGGTGCGTTCCGCGTTCGCCGGCGCAGTCGGAGCGCGTCCGGACATCAAAGGTCCAATGAGGAACATATGTGCGCTTGGCGGTGTCGGCCTCGGTCGCCGACTTCAGCCCCTACAGGGCGAGCCAAGGACGTTCCACGCGCGCAACGCGTCCCGGGCCGCGGATCGGTCCAACACGAAGGGCACCACGGCCTCCGGCGGGATGATGTCGCCACCGGTGACGGCGACCAACGGGGCGGCACCGAACTGGCAAGGTGGGTGAGCGACGAGCTCACCCACCACACTCGTCAGCCGTGAACGACGACGCCGTCGATGTACGCCGTCTCGACGCGGCTGAGCACGTCGAGCGGGTCTCCCGACCAGACGCAGAAGTCCGCGTCCTTACCCGGCAGCAGCGAACCGATGCGGTCGTCGACACCCAGGATCCGCGCCGGGTTGATCGTCATCGCCTCCATCGCGGTCGTCCGATCCAGCCCCTCCTTGACCGCCAACGCCGCTTGGTGGATGAAGTGCGCGATCGGCACGACCGGGTGATCCGTCGTCAACGCGATCGTCACCCCCGCCCGAGCGAGCAGGCCGGGGTTGGCAACCGACCGGTTCCGAACCTCTACTTTGGATCGGGACACCATCAAGGGGCCGATGATGACGGGCACCTGGCGCTCGGCCAGGACGTCTGCCAGCAGGTGCGCCTCCGTCCCGTGATCGATGACGAGCCGGTACCCGAACTCGTCGGCGATGCGCAAGGCGGTCGCGATGTCGTCGGCGCGGTGACAGTGCTGACGCCACGGGATCTCCCGCCTCAGCACCGACGACAATGCCTCGAGTTTCAAATCCCGGTCGACGGGCTTGCCGTCGTCGGCCGCGGCGCGCTTCGCCTGGTAGTTCTGGGCATCGACGAACGCGCCGCGAATGACGGCGGCCGTCCCGAGTCGCGTGCTCGGCGTCTTCTTCTGCTCCCCGTATACGCGCTTCGGGTTCTCCCCGAGCGCGGACTTCAACCCGGACGGGGCGACCATCGCCATCTCGTCGACCGTGCGGCCCACGCACTTGATCGCGACCGTCTGACCACCGATCGGGTTGCCGGAACCGGGATTCACGTTGACGGCAAGGACCCCGGACGCCACCGCGTCGGCGAAGCCCAGATCAGCCGGGTTGATCGCGTCGATCGCGCGGACGTGCGCGGTCACCGGATCCGTGAGCTCGTTGGTGTCCATCCCCGCCCAACCTTCGCCCTCCTCGTACACACCGAGGTGAACGTGCGCGTCGATGAGGCCCGGAACGATCCACCGTCCGCTCGCGTCGATCGTCGGAAGATCCGCGGGGACAGGGGTCTCCGGCCCACCGATCGAGTCGATGACACCATCACGGACCACCAACGTGCCGTTGTCGATCGGGGCGCCCTCGACCGGCAATATTCGTCCACCCTGGATGACAAAGGAATTATTGGTCACGATCGATCGCCTCTCGTTAGACGTCACGCCGCCACAAGGTCGAAAACGGGGCGGCGACGTGTGGGGTTGTCCATCTCACCATGTGCGCGACGACTTCGACACCTGGAGCCGGGTGCGATGTGGGTCACGTCAACTGTCTATAGGGTACAGACGATGCAGGAGCGCTCCCTGCCCCGATTGGACGATGTGACCCTGACTCACCGGTATCCACAGGCATTCGAGGCGAATCGGACCCCCGCCGTAGTACGCGTCGGTCTCCTCGCTGAACCAGCGCTCGGGTGTCGGCACCGTCGTGCCCAGCGCGAAGAAGTGCCGTTCCTGCACTTCGGGGCGGTGCGGCGTGATGTCGTACTCGGCGGTGCCGAGCGCGGCGGTGAGAACGAGCCCGTCGAGGCCGGTCTCCTCACGAGCCTCGCGAAGGGCCGCGTCGGCGGGTTCCTCGCCCGCCTCGATCGTTCCCGCCGGGACCTGGAGTCCCAGCTCCTCCATCGAGAAGTCTCGATGTCGCATGACAAGCAGTCGATCATTGTCCACAATGTAACAAATCACCTTGCGGGTGCGGATCTTCGTCATCGATCGATGATGCCCGGTACGGCCACCGGCCGCCACCCCGATTCGGCGAAACCGCGATCGCTCGTCCCGGTCAGGTTCCACCATTCTGGGTGCCAGGGAGCCGATGGGTGAGAACGCGCGACCGCCAGAATCGTCAGAGGCAGTCGGTGCGGCGGTCCGTTGCGAGCCGCGATCGCGCGTCCGGGACGTCCATCAGGAGTTGAGGTCTTCGGTCAGACGGTACGAGCAGCGCATCTGGCACGGTTGTTCTTCGATGACCATGTCGGTCAGGGGGGAACGGCGGCCATTCGTCCCCCCGATGATGGTTGAGCAGGACTTCTCGAAATCCGTGTTTGAGCGCACGGTACTACTCCGTCCACAAATGCGTGTCATATGCGCGGCGCGGCATCGTGTTCAGTGCAGGGGTGAACATTCTGGCGACATGCGACATACGATTGATAGTGCTGCTCCCGTTGGCGTGTGTGCATGTCAGTGGCGATACGCCCCTCTAGGGGATCTCAATGGATTCTCGATCCTCGGTGAGGAACCGTCTCCTTTGGTCGATCGACGGCCATGCCGAGGGTCGGGTCTTCCCGTCGATCGTCACCGGTGCGGCGCACTACGCTGGCCCCCATGGTCGAGGTCGCGCTGTTCGATTTGGATGACACGCTGGTGGGACGCACCGAGGCGTTCCTGGAGTGGTGGGGCGACGAGGCTCGACGTCTGGGTGTCGACGCCGACACCATTCACGAGGTGGCCGACATCCGCGGCGGGGACTATCGGCTCGTTCGCGAGTTCTTCGTCGAGATCGCCGACCACATCGCGCTCCGGGGCGACGTCGAGTCGTGGTATCAGGGCTTTCGCGCCGCCTATCCCCGATACGTGCGGGTCACGCCGTCGACGACGGCGGCGCTGAAACGGCTGCGCGCCAACGGTTGGCGGATCGGCATAGTGACCAACGGGATCACCGTCGAGCAGACGGCGAAGATCGAACTGACGGGTTTGGACGTCCTGGTCGACGGCTGGGCGATCTCGCAGGCGGAGGACGCGAACAAGCCGGCCCCTGCGATCTTCGCCGCCTGCGCGGCCCGTATCGGGGTGGATTTGGACAGTGGCGGGTGGATGGTCGGTGACTCCCTCGACGCCGATATCGCCGGTGGGAACGCGCTGGGGTTGACGACGGTCTGGATCCGACACGGCCGCTTCCTGATCGACGGCGATCCCGTTCCCGACCACACCGTCGACGACGTGGCCGAGGCCGTCGATCTCATGCTCGGCGCCGACGGTGCCTGACGTCACGCGGCCATGCGCGCCCGGACCTCGAGATAGGACAGCCCGAGTTCGATGAGGACGTCGGCCGCGATTCCGGGCTGCCGCAACGCGGACAGCAGAAGGTGACCATCGCCGATGCGGCGCGATCGCAGCTCGCGCGCCTCGTTCAGCGCTCCGTACAGGATGCGTCGCAAGTCGTCGGTGAATCCCGGCGAACCCTTGCGGCCCTTCGCTCGCGGATCGAGCGCGCCTTCTCCGAACTCGCGCTCGACGTGGTCGGTCAATGTGGCGACGTCGACGCCCATGCGTGCCAGCAGCTCCGACTCGGAATCGCTGATGCCGCCGCGCCGGTTCGCGCGATCGAAGGCGGTTCGCAGTGCGTCGACGGTGATCGTGTCGCCCGCGAGCGTCGCGCCGTGGGAGTCGGCGCGTTCGAAGAGCGCGTAGAGCAGTCGTTCGGGGTCGACGGCCCGCGCGTTGTCGAGGATCGCCGCCGTGCGCGCGGAGCGCACGGTCTCTCGGGCATCCCGGTCGAATCGTGGCATGTCATGTCCTTCCGTGTTTCTTGTGGACGGCCTGGCGGGTGACGCCGAGCTGGTCGGCGATCTGCTGCCACGTCCACCCTTGATTGCGGGCGTTGCGGACTTGAACGGCTTCGAGTTGTTCGGCAAGCCGGCGCAGGGCGGCGACGGAGCGTAGTCCGGTCGCCGGATCGGCGTCGGAGGCTCCGGCCGCGAGTCGGGTCGCGTCGCTCATGCTGTCAACTTACATTGACAGGAGCCATTCGTCAACTTTGGTTGACGTCTGATCGCTCTCAGCGCAACGGCTCCGCTGACCGCGAAACCGCTGGGCGCACGACGCGGGACCTGGCAAGGTCGAAGCCATGAGACTGCTCGTACTCGGTGGAACCGTGTTCCTGTCCAAGGCCGTGGCCGCCCTCGCCGTCGAGCGAGGCTGGGATGTCACGGTCGCCGCTCGCGGCGTCAGCGGGGAACCGCCGCCCGGCGTCCATTTCGTCCCCATCGATCGATCCACACCCGAGGGTGTCGCCCCGCTCGCCGGCGAGAGTTTCGACGCCGTCGTCGACGTCGCCCGGGTGCCCGGGCACGTCGGCGTGGTCCTCGACGCGCTCGCCGACAACGCTGCACATTGGACCTTCGTGTCGACGTGCAGCGTATACGCCGACAACGCCACCCCGGGCCAGGTAGCGGCGACCGCGCCGCTACTCGAACCCACTGATCCCACGAGCTTCGACGGCGACATCGAGCTGTACGGGCGCAGCAAGGTCGCCTGCGAGAAGCTCGTGCTCGACCGGCTTCCCGACCGCGCGCTCGTCATCCGGGCGGGACTGATCATCGGGCCGGGGGACGTCGGCGACCGCTTCGGACACTGGCCGCACAGGATCGCCAAAGGCGGCGAGGTGTTGGCACCGGGTGGCCCTGAGGAGAAGGTGCAGTTCATCGACGTCGACGACCTGGCGACATGGATCCTCGACGCGGCGGAGGCGAAGACGTCCGGCGTCCACGACGGAATCCGCCCGCCGATGACCCGAAAGGACTTCCTCGACCAGATCGCTGCCGCTCTCGACGTCGAACCGGAGTTCACCTGGGTCGCGCAGCAGTTTCTCGTCGATCACGGGATCGCCCCGTGGTCCGGGGAGGAATCGCTGGGCCTGTGGCTGCCGCTGCCGGAGTACGACGGCTTCCTCACCAGGGACACGTCCTCCGCCGTGGCGGCCGGGATGAACTACCGGCCGTTGGCGGAGACGGTGCACCGCTGGCGAGCCGCCGCGGCCGAACCGCCCGTCTTGAAGGCGGGGATCAGCTCGGAGAAGGAGACCTCGGTGCTCGACGCCTGGCACGCTCGCAACGACGACTAGGTCTTGTGTGGAGCCCGGCGTTCGGAGCTCCGGTGGTCGGTCCACCCCGGCCGCTTGGTTGGGCAAATTGCTCGCTTGGTTGGNCAAATGTCGGAATCAGGCGCGTTTTCGCAATTTGCCCAACCAAGCGGGACTTTTGCCCAACCAAGACACAGTAGACGGACGACGATCCGGGCCGCGCCGTCCTCGCGGTGCCCCCGAGTATGCGGGCATAGGCGACAATCACTGACATGAAGACACTGTTGAACATCATCTGGTTGTTGTTCGGGGGAATCTGGCTGGCCCTCGGCTACGTCATCGCCGGGATCATCTGCTGCATTTTCATCATCACGATTCCGTTCGGCATCGCGTCGTTCCGGATCGCGGCGTTCGCCCTATGGCCGTTCGGGCGCACCATCGTTCGCCACCCGCGAGCCGGCGCGATGTCCATGATCGGCAACGTCATCTGGATCGTCTTCGGCGGCTGGTACCTGGCTCTCGGTCACCTCGTCACCGGTTTCGTCCAGTGCGTCACGATCATCGGCATTCCGTTGGGCATCGCCAACTTCAAGATGATTCCGGTTTCGCTGGTCCCGCTCGGCGCCGAGATCGTCTCGACCGACCGCCCCTGGATCGACCGCTGAGATCCCTTCGCGACGCCCGTGCGCACCGCGTGCGGGCGTTCGTCACGCGCGGGGTCGGTGCACCAGCCGCGTCACCGCGTCGATGCCGACCCGCTCGCCCGGCTCGGTGTGCGGCACGAGAAGCGTACGAATGCCGAGGTCGATCGCGGCGGCGTCGGCCATCGAATCGCCCACCATGAGCGCATCGCCGGGCTCCACTCCGAGCCTGATGCACGCGTCGAGGAAGATCGCGGGCTCCGGCTTCGCCCAACCCACCTCATAGGACAGGATGGTGTGATCGAAGAGATCGTCGATCTCCAGGTGCTTCAGCACCGGTCGCACATCGAAACCGATGTTGCTGACCAGCGCCAGCGGAACCCCGCGGTCCCGCAGCGCTCGCAAGGTCGGCACGGTGTCGGCGTACGCGATCCACGTCTCGGGGGCGCACAGGCGTTCGTACATGGCGTCCGCGAAACCCTCGAACGCGCCCGAGGTCCCCGAGGCGAGGCCGACGAAGGCCTCCTGGTGCGACTGCTCGGACAGATCCCGATCGGCCCACGCGGCGGCGAACGACGGCAGCACCTTCGCGGGCTGTCCCGAACCGACCCAACCGAGCGCGCCCAGCGCGTCGGCCAGGACCGTCGACCGATACTCGCCGAGCGTCACGCCGCAGACGTGCGCCGCCCATTCGACGGACAGCCGCAACGGCTCGACTTGAGCCAGCGTGCCGTGAAAGTCGAACAGGACCGCCCGAATCGGCCGATCGGTGGATTCGCCGCTGGTGTCGTTCGTGTCCTCGGGTCGCACATTGGGGACAATACCGACAGCGCAATACGACATTGCACACCGGCCCCGGCGCGGCGTGGCCGATTCGCGGCACGGTCCGACAGGTCCGATGACCGCCGCGTCGCCTTCACCCGCCGCCGGGCTGCCCGAGCGCACTACTCTTAGCCGAATGAGCCGCCGATCTGACACGCCCAACCCCACCGGCGACAGCCCCGCCGAGCGGTACGCCGCGTCCAAGTGGCGGTCCACGTTCCCGGCTCTCGTCGAATTCGAGAGCGGCTACCCGTTCGGACTGGACGACTTCCAGCTGCGCGCGTGCGAGGCGCTCGAGGAGGGTGGCGGAGTCCTCGTCTGCGCCCCGACCGGTGCCGGGAAGACCGTCGTCGGCGAGTTCGCGGTGCACCTCGCGCTCGCCTCCGGGAAGAAGTGCTTCTACACGACGCCGATCAAGGCCCTGTCGAACCAGAAGTACAGCGACCTCGTCGAACGGCACGGCACCGCGCGCGTCGGTCTGCTCACCGGCGACACCGTGATCAACAGCGGCGCCGACGTCCTGGTGATGACGACCGAGGTGCTGCGCAACATGCTCTACGCCCAATCATCCACTCTGGATGGCTTGGGGTACGTGGTGATGGACGAGGTCCACTATCTCGCCGACCGTTTCCGGGGCGCGGTGTGGGAGGAGGTCATCATCCACCTGCCGTCGACGGTGTCCCTCGTGTCGTTGTCGGCCACGGTCTCCAATGCCGAGGAGTTCGCCGACTGGCTCGTCTCCCTGCGCGGTCGGACCGAGGTCATCGTCTCCGAACACCGACCGGTCCCGCTATGGCAGCACATGATGGTCGGGCGCCGCATGTTCGACCTTTTCGCGGACAGCCGCGCGGCAGCCGGACACGAGGCCCACCCGCAGCTCCTGCGGCACATCCGCGAACTTGAGCGCCGAGCCGGCTACGACCGGCGAGGACGGGTCCGGCGCATTCGCCCACCGCTGCGCAGCGACGTTGTCGCCAAACTCGACGCCGAGGGCCTGCTTCCCGCGATCGTGTTCATCTTCAGTCGCGCGGCCTGCGACAGCGCGGTCGCTCAGTGCCTCGCGTCCGGGATCCGTCTCTCGACCCCGTCCGAGGTCGCCGAGATCACCCGCATCGTGGAGGAGCGCGTCGCCCGGATCACCGCCGCCGACCTCAACGCCCTCGGCTACTACCCGTGGCTCGACGGGCTGCAACGCGGCGTGGCGGCCCACCACGCCGGGATGCTGCCGGTCTTTAAGGAGATCGTGGAGCGGCTGTTCGAAGCCGGGCTCGTCAAGGTCGTCTTCGCGACCGAGACGCTGGCGCTCGGCATCAACATGCCCGCGCGATCCGTCGTTCTCGAGCGACTGTCCAAATACAACGGCGAGGAGCACGTCGACCTGACGCCGGGCGAGTACACCCAGCTGACCGGTCGCGCCGGTCGCCGTGGCATCGACGTCGAGGGCCACGCGGTAACACTGTGGACTCCCGAGATCGACCCCCGACACGTCGCCGGTCTCGCCTCGACCCGCACCTATCCGCTCAACTCCAGCTTCACCCCGTCGTACAACATGGCCGTCAACCTCATCAACAGCGTCGGGGCGGCCAAGGCGCGCCAGCTGCTCTCCCTGAGCTTCGCCCAGTTCCAGACCGACCGAAAGGTCGTCGGCCTCGCCGAGCAGGCCGCCGTGGCGGAGCGCGCGGTCGCCGAGTTCACGGAGGCCGTCACCTGCGACCTCGGCGATTTCGACGAGTACTTCAAACTCCGCCTGGCCGTCACCGACCTGGAGAAGAGCGCCAGCCGCCAACGCAAGCAGTCGGCGCGCACCGACGCCCAGACCGCGCTGACGAAGCTGCGGATCGGCGATGTCATCCGCATCCCGGCCGGACGTCGGGCCGGGCTCGCCGTCGTCCTAGATCCCGGCCTGAACCGCAGCGGCGGCGTCGGTGAGATTCGCCCACTCGTCCTCACCGAGGCCCGGTGGGCGGGGCGTCTCGCCGCCGCCGCGTTCCCGACGGCCGTCGACGCGCTCGCCCGGATCCGGATTCCAAAGCACTTCAACCACAAGAACCCGGCCCAGCGTCGCGACATGGCCGCCGTACTGCGCGCGGCCGCCGCGACCGCGGAACACCGGCCCCCTCGCCGCATGCGCAAGGCGGCCGAGGACCCGCGTCTCGCCGAGCTCCGGGCCGCGCTGCGCGACCACCCGTGCCATGCCTGCCCTCAGGCCGGGGAGCACGCCCGCGTCGCGCACCGGCGTCAGCGCCTCATCGACGACATGGAACGACTCACCGCGAAGGTGAACCAGCGTTCCGGTTCGCTGGCGCGCGTCTTCGACCGTGTCTGCGAAGTCCTCGAACGGTACGGTTACCTCGAACGCGGCGAGGTCACCGACGGCGGACGCGTACTGGCGCGGATCTGGTCGGAGGCCGACCTGCTCGTCGCCGAATGCGTCAGCCAGCGCGTGTGGAACGACCTGCGGCCCGCCGAACTCGCCGCCGTCGTCTCGACCGTCCTCTATGAATCCCGCCGCGACTACGACATCGCGCCGACGATGCCGACCGGTTCCGTCGCCGAAGCGGTCTCGGCGACGCTGCGCCAGTACGACCGGATCTCGCGTGACGAGCGCACCCGCGGACTGTCCCTGACTCCCGAGCCCGACCTCGGCTTCGTATGGCCGATGCTGCGGTGGGCGCGCGGTGAACCGCTCGCGAAGGTCCTCGCCGCGGGCGACGGCCCCGACGGCTTCATGCCCGCGGGCGACTTCGTGCGCTGGGCCCGGCAAGTCGTGGACCTGCTGGGCCAGATCGCCGAGTCCGTGGACGTCGACGAACCCCTGCATCGCGCGGCGACCGAGGCCGCCGCCGCCGTTCGACGCGGAATCGTCGCCGACCTCTGACACCACACCATCAACAGTTCTCACCCCTCAAGGAGGTTCTCGTGGAGATTCGCCCCGCGACCGACGTCCAGCGGATCATCGCCGCCGAAGCCCTCTTCGACAGCCCCGTCCAAGCCGCTGAGGCGGACAAGTTCCTCCGCAGGCAGGGGCACCACCTCCTCATCGCCTACGACGACGACGGCACACCCGTCGGCTTCGTCTCCGGCGTCGAGATGGTGCACCCCGACAAGGGAACCGAGATGTTCCTCTACGAACTCGGCGTCTCCGACGGGCACCGCCGCAAGGGCTACGGTCGGGCCCTGGTCACAGCACTCGCGGAGCTGGCGCGCGACCGGGACTGCTACGGCATGTGGGTGCTCACCGAAGGCGAGAACGACGCCGCGCTGGCGACCTACCGCGCCACGGGAGCCGAGCGCCCCGACGACGACGACACGAACATGCTGGCGTGGGACTTCACACCCACCCCGGCACCGTGATCGGTTGATCCATGTCGGACGATCCATGTCGGACGACGGTCCCGTCGCCGGTGTGTCGGGTTCTCGATTCCGAGTTGGAGACGCTCGGCGTCGAGCTCTGGCTCAAGCGTGACGACCTCATGGGCGGCTCCATTCCGGGCAACAAGCGACGAAAGCTGCGGCACAACCTCGTCGCCGCGGCCCGCGACGGTGATCGGACGCTGCTCACCTTCGGCGGCGCCTATTCCCATCACATCCGCGCCGTGGCCGCGGCCGGACGGGCGTGCGGCTTCGAGACCATCGGTGTCATCCGCGGCGAGGAGCACACGCCGTTGAACTGGTCGCTCGCCCGGGCCGTCGCAGACGGCATGCGATTGCACTATATGGATCGGTCGACGTATCGCCGCAAGACCGACGCCGACGTCGTCGCAGGGCTCTCCGAACGGTTCGGGCGCTTCAGGCTCCTCCCCGAAGGGGGAAGCAACGACCTCGCCGTACGCGGGTGTGTGGAGTTGGCCGAGGAGCTTCGGACGCAGGTCGACGCCGACGTCGTCGCGTGTCCCGTCGGCACGGGCGGCACGCTCGCCGGAATCGCGGCGGGGCTGTCCTCCGGGCAGGCCGCGATCGGTTTCAGCGCGCTGCGCGGAGACGGCTTCCTGGACGAGGAGGTCGCGCGGCTACAACGGGAGGAGCGCGGCCGGGTCACCGCGAACTGGCGGATCGAGTACGGCTTCCATCATGGCGGCTACGCGCGACGCGACGAAGCCCTCGACGCGTTCATCGACGACTTTCACCGTGATCACGGCATCCGTCTCGAATGGACCTACGTCGCGAAGATGCTCTCCGGCGTGTACGCGTTGGCGAGGCGGGGCGAACTGTCCTCGCGCCGCGTCGTCGCCGTCCTCACCGGACCTCCCGCGCCCTGACGATTCAAGCGCCTCGGCGGCGCCGTGACTCCAACGCGTCGAGGACGTCCACCGCGAGCCGATTCCCCGCGTCGATCTCGACGGCCCGCCGCAGGTGACCGATGGCCGCAGCGCGTCGTGGTTCAGGCAGCGCGCGCAGTTCGGCGGCGTAGGCGGCGAGTTCGGCGTCTCCTCGGCTCGTGTCCACCGTCGCGTCATTATCGTCGTTCGGGTGGAACGGTTCCGGGTAGAGGGCGTTGCGCGCCGTCGCGTAGGGGACCCGCTCGGTGTGCAGAAAGGACACGAACCGACGGAAGGCGACGTCGTAGTCGCGGTCGGAGAGGAGACGTTCACACAGGTCCGTGAACGGATCCGGGTGCTCCAGGTCGATCCGCCATCGCTCTACTGTGGCCTGACCATGTCTGATGTGGATCTCATCGGCCCAGTCGTCGGGGCCGTCGCCCGTCGAGTGCGCGAAGAAGTGCGCGTCGGCGAGTGCGGGGGCGAGGGTCGCGATCGCGAAATGCAGATGGCGCATGTCGATGTGACACGGTGAGGTCAGGTCGAGGAGCAGCGTCTCGATCCGCTCGACGTCCGACGAGGGGCCGATGTGGATGGGCCAGTTTCCCTGATTCGGTCCGAGGATGGCGGCATGATCCAGTGCCGCCTGGTCCACGACGGCGAGCTCGATGCTGCCGCTCTCGCGCGCCGGTGACACCTGGTGGAACCACAGACGGTAACGGCCATGATGATGCGGGTCGCGACGAGTGTCGAATCGATCCACAACCGACAGCGGCAGCCGTTCGGGTGTCTTGTGTCGAAGTGCCGTGGGTGGCCCACTCATACATGAGTCATTGTGGACTATCAGGGGGACGTCGCCGGCCCCGTCACTTCCGCGCATCGACCAGTTCGACGACGGTGTCGGTGAACACCTTCGGCTGGCTCAGATTCCAGATGTGCCCGGCGTCCGGGATGGACCGCAGCGTCGCGTCGGGGATGCCCTCGGCGACCTCCTGCGCCGAGGCGAGATTGCCCCGGTCCTTCTCTCCGCACACGACGAGCGTCGGCGCGACGATCTGTGTCAGCTGTGGACGAAGGTCCGTCTTCGCCAGGCGCGAGAACGCCCGCCGCAGATTGTCCTTCCCGCACAGACGCACGTCCTCCGCCGCCATCGACTTGTACTCGGCGACGCCGCCGGAGTACATCGGTGTCAGCATCCCGACCAGCGCGCTCAACGGCAGTGCCGCCGTGACGGCGCGCTGGATCGCGAACGACGGGGGAGTATGCGCCACCGGCGCCGACAACAACAGACTCTTCACTCGGTCTCCGGCCGCCATCGCGACGAGCATCGCGATCGTCGCGCCACCGGAGATTCCCACCAGATGCGCTCCGTCGCCGATCTCCTCGCACACGTCGTCGACAGCTCTGTCCAAAGTGAACAGTTCCTCGCGATGTCCGTGGCCGGGCAGATCGGTCGCGCGCACGTCGTATCGGTCTCGCAGGGCCGTCAGTTGCGGCTCCCATGCGCGGGCACTCGACCCGATACCGTGCACGAACACTATCGTCTCCATGCGCCTACATATATCCAATCGGTCGTATCGGGACAATCGTCCATTCGCCTAGAGGTTGTCCTGTTATCTCCGAGTCCGTCCGGATCCATGGCCGGTGAGGCACAGTATCGCCTGGCAGGGTCTGCCCACGCCGATTCCGGCGAGACGACGTCACCCTTCGTAGGCGCCGCTCCGGATAGCACTGTGCGACGTGGTGCCGCATTTTCGGTGGCGCACGGTGTTCGTTCCCGACGTCAATCCGTGAGAATGTCGACCGTTCCCGTGTCACCGTCCACGCGGACGCGATCTCCCGTGGCGATCCGGTCGGTCGCCGAACCGCAGCCGACGACCGCCGGGATGCCGAGTTCCCGTGCGACGATCGCCGCGTGCGAGAGTATCGCTCCGACGTCCGTGACGACGGCGGCCGCGCGCGGGAACACGGGCGTCCAACCGACGTTGGTGGCCTTCGTGACGAGGATTTCCCCGGGTTGGAGGGTGTCCGCGTCATCCACGTCCATGATGACGCGGGCGACACCCTCGACGACGCCCGCAGCTCCCGCCGTGCCCGTGACGGTGTCGGCCTCGGGCCTCGGGTCGACGGCGTGCGCGTCGTACAGATCGGACCGTCGAAGAGGGTCGGCGGCCCACCGTTCGGGGCTGAACTCACCGTTGATGAGAGCCGGGTACGGCGGCAGCCCGCAGTAGTGTCGGTAGGTGGCGCGACGGGTGCCGACACGGTCGAGCGAGGCGTGATCGCCTTCGAAGAGCCGCTCCATCTCCTCACGCGACAGGAAGAACACGTCGTCGCCGATGCCGGTGATCTCACCGACGCGCAGCGCGAACGCCCGAAGCACCCACAACGCCCGCACCGACTCGCTGCGGGACCGCTCGCGGGAACGCAATGACTTCGTCGCCTTGCGCATGATCCGATCGAGCCGCCGCAGCTTGCGAGATCCCTTGCGCGCGAAGCGCTCCCGGGCCTCGATACGACGTTCGCGCTGGCGTCGTAGCAGTTCCACCGGGTCGATGCCGCCTTCCAGGCCCGCGAGTCGGGCGTCGATCCAGTCCGGGTCCTCGGCGGGCCGCGGCGTCGAGAGCTCCATCTCGGTGGGTGACCGGTGTCCCCACTGCTGAGCGAAGGTCTCCCGGTCGAGATCGCCACGCGCGACAAGGGCCAGCCCGAGGAGGGGTCCGAGACTGTCGAGGCCGTCGGAGTCCTCGGCCGCGCCACTCGCCAAGATCCCGACGTCGGCCGGTTCGGCGTGTTCGCGCAGCCACGGTTCGAACTTGGCGAGGGTCAGGCCGTTGCCACGCGCTCCGGCCGCGAGTATGTGCGGCGCGTCGATGAGCAGCGGTGTGCAGACCTCGCGCCAGACGCGATCCAGGTCATCCATGTTGGATGCGGCCGCGATCGCGCGGTGGGCCTTCTCGCAGCGTTCGGGGAACTCCTCCAGGTACTTCGGCAGTCGCCGATGATATCGGAGGATGGCGCGCTGGAACGCGATTCCGGCGGGGACGGCCTCGCGCGCGATTCGCAATCGCGACAGGGGAATCCGGGGAACCACCACGTCCTCCGGGATCGAGCCGAAGATGAGCGCGCTCATGGTGCGCATGAGCCTGCCGAGTCCGATCGCGGCCGTCGTGTCGAGGAGCAGCGTGTAGTTCAGGTACAGCCTCCCACCGATGTTCCCGGTGAGTTTGAAATCGCCGACCTCTGGAATCCCCATGGCGATCTCCACCGTCTCCTTGACGGACGACCACGTGAGCGGTGTCATGACGGTGGGCACGGCTTCACCGAGATTGCCCGCCGTCCAGAGGAAGTCGCCGGTCAATGAGTCGTTCCAGACCTCACGTTCGGTGCCCCGCACGGTGATCGGCCGGGCCTGAACGAGCGCGAAGCCGTCCCTCCACGTCCATTCGATGTCCATGTGCCGCTCGTACAGTTTCTCTACATCGGACGCCATCTGGGCGAGTTCGGCGGCCTGATCGTCGGTGAGCGTCGCCATGGCTCGGCGCTCGTCGTCCACGTTGGCGGTACGGGTACCGGTGCCGTCTCGGACCGTTTCGACGGACTTCGATCCGATCGTGGTGGTCACGGTTTCGCTGTCGCGGTCGACGACGAAGGTGTCGGGGGTCACCTCGCCACCGACGAGCGTTTCCCCGAGTCCCCAGGTCGCGTTGATGACGATCGAGTCGGTGGCCCCGGTGATGGGGTCGGCGGTGAACGCGACCCCTGACACCTCGGCGTCGACGAGTTCCTGTACGACGACGGCCATCGCGACGTCCCCGTGTTCGATGCCCGCGCGCTGGCGGTACACCAGCGCCCGATCGGTCCACAGTGATGCCCAGCAGCGCAGCACGGCGGCGATGACACCATCCACATCAGATACACCGAGGACGGTGTCCATCTGCCCCGCGAACGACGCGTCGTCGAGATCCTCGGCGGTGGCAGATGACCGCACCGCGACGACAGGCCTTCCGAGCGAGTCGTACGCCTCCGCGACGGCCGACACGAGTGACTCTGAGAGCGCGCTCTCGGCGAACGCGTCCCGGATCTCGGCGGCGACCCGGCTCGCGACGGCGGGGTCCGACAGGTCGGCTCCGGCGAGGGACTCCTCGATCCGCGCGGCGACCGGGCTGTCGCGCACATGGTCGCGGTAGGCGTCGGCGACCACGCAGAAACCCGGTGGTACCGGTAGTCCAGCCTGGGTGAGGCGGGACAGGGACATCGCCTTTCCGCCAAGGTCCGCAGACGGGCGCGCGTCGCCCAGGGGCACGCACAGTGGACTCGTCGCGTTCATGTCCTCATTACCTTTCACAAGTGATGCTGTTGTCGATCATTCGCGGTTCCGGCTCGGGCCGTCGGAGGACGTCCGCGTCGGCGAGTCGGGCGGTCGTCTCAACGGATGTCGTGGTCCGGGTTCGCCTCGTCATAGCGAGCCCGTGATCGCGTTATGTCGGGGCGGTGGTCGAGGGACCAGTCGGCGAGCGCCTTCACCAGGTGCGTCAGGCTCGTTCCCGTGTCGCTCAGGCGATAGTCGACCCGCGCCGGAACCGTCGGATACACGGTGCGGATGACGAGCCCGTCGCGTTCGAGACGACGAACGGTCAACGTGAGCATGCGTTGCGAGATCCCGTCGATCGCACGTTGCAGCTCGCGAAAACGCCTGCGCCCCGAGGCCAGCTCGACGATGACGAGGACGGACCACTTGTCGCCGATCCGGTCGAGGACGTCTCGGATACCGCAATCGGGGTGATCCGCGCGACCACAGGGATCGAGCGGCGCGGAGAGCTCGGGGGTTACCTCGGTGTGCGTCGGTGACATCAGACTGCCTCCTTGTGGGGGCCGCTCACGGTGGCGACGATCGAGCTTAGAACGTCTTGGGATTCCCGTCTCCCGCTGCGCGGTCTCAATGTGGCGCCTCGCTGTCGGTGTTCCCCGCATACCGGTGTCGTGTGCGGGCGCTCCGCCTCGCGAACGCATCCACCGGGGACTCGTTCGGCAGGGAAGCGGATTCCCCGATACGTCCTAGTGCTCGGCCCGACCGTGCCACCGCGGCCGCGGTGGTCCGGGCCGCCGACCGACCTCAACCATGCCCCGCGATCGCGTGCGGCGCGGGCGGACTACGAAGGGAACCACCCCATGATCTTGGTGACCGGGACGACCGGACAACTCGGTTTCGCCGTCCTCGCGGCCCTCCACCGTCGCGGAATCCCCGCCGAGGGTTCCAGTCGGTCGGGTCGAGACGGCTCGCGCCGCGTCGATTTCGATCGACCGGACACGATCGACTTCACGGGTGTGTCGACTCTGGTGCTCGTCTCGGCCGGCGAGGCCGAGGACGACGTCGTGATCGCGCGGCACGCGGCCGCGATCGGAGCCGCCGAGCGCGACGGCGTACGGCATTTGATCTATACGAGCGTGACCGGGGCGGGCGACCACCTCGCGTTCGCGTTGGCCCATCGCGCGACCGAGCGTCATCTCGCCACCAGTGCTCTTCAATGGACGATCCTGCGGAACGGGCTGTACGCCGAGCTCTTCGGCGGCCTGCTCGGGTGGAAGGACGACGGCCTGGTCTCCGCCTTCGGTGACGGCGTCGTCCGCGCGGCCGCCCGAGGGGACCTGGCCGAGGCCGCGGCGATCGTCGCCGAGTCGCCGGCGGCACACGCCTTCCGGACCCACGACCTGGTCGGGCCGCCGGTGAGCGTCGCCGACGTCGCCGCGCGCCTGGGAGTCCCACACCGTGTGATCGGTCTGGACCGATACCGGGAGTCGCTTCACTGTGTCGGGCTCAAGCCGTTCCAACCCGCGATGATCGCGTCGATCGCGTCGGCCGTCCGGCACGGCTTCCTCGATCGACCGTCGTCCGACCTGGTGGGCATTCTCGAAAGGGAACCGGTGGACGGCGTCGCGTTGGCGGCGTCGGTCGCCGCGACGACGAGGCCGGATCATGTGACCGGATAGCGCGGATCGGAACAGCCCACGACTGGGAGGACGGCCCCCNACGGGGCCGTCCGACCCACTCGTTCATCATGGACCGTCGATGACGGACCGGTCGGCGTCGATCTGTCGCCGACGCGACGGCAGCCGTGCAGACGGCACCGGAACCATCGCCGCTCAACCCTTCTCGGCGCCGTCCAGCACGACGACTGTGCCTTTCGACGCGTCGACCCGCACCCTGTCCCCGTCCTGGATGCGCGTCGTCGCCGTTCCGCAGCCGACGACGGCGGGGACGCCGAGTTCGCGCGCGACGATCGCGGCGTGCGACAGGTTCGCGCCGATGTCCGTCACGATCGCCGCGGCACGCGGGAACAACGGCGTCCAACCCACGTTCGTGACGGTCGTGACGAGAACGTCTCCAGGACGCAACCGATGGCCGTCCTCGACGTCGAGGATCACCCGCGCGATGCCCTCCACCACACCCGGCGAACCGGGATTGCCGATGATGACGCCGGAAGGCGGGGGCGTCGGCGGGGTGTCCGCGTCGTACACGTCGGGGCGGCGACCGGGATCGGCCGCCCAGTCCTCCGGCGAGAACCTGCCCCGGATGTACGTCGGGTACGTGGGCAGCGCCGTGTAGTGCTCGTACGCGCGTCGACGGGCGGGCAACGCCGCCAGGCCCGAGTCGTTTCCGCCGAGCAGGTCGCGGAGTTCGTTGAGCCGCAACCAGAACACCTGGTCGCCTTGCCCGGTCAGCTTCCCGGCCCGGCACACGAAGTTCCTCAGCACCCCGAAGGCCCTGATCACTTCGGACCGTCCCGCCTCACGGCCACTGGTCGCCTTCGAAGCCTTGACCAACCGCCGCCGCAACCGCTTGACCAGGCGCGGATGCGCGGTCGCGAACCGGTCGAGGGCCTCGGCGCGTCGCCGCTCCTGGGCCGCCAGGAGGGAGGTCGCGTCCGGGCCGTCGGACGCCTCCGCGAGCCGTCGTTCGATCCAAGCCGGGTCCTCTGCTGGACGCGGCACCGACACCTCGAACTCATCGGCGCACCGGTGGCCCCATTGAGTCGCGTATTCGGCCGGGCTCAACTCGCCGCGCGCGAGCCGGTCCAAGCCGATCAGCGGACCGAGGCTGGCGATGGTCGTGCCGTCGCCGCTCGTCGTCAACATCGCGTCCACATCGGATTCACTGGCGAAGCGGAGCAACCACTTGGGGCTCGTCGCGAGCGCCCCACCGCCGCGCCGTCCGCCGGCCGCGAGCAATCGCGACCCGTCGCGCAGCAGCGACTCGCACGACGGCCACAACTCGGCCAGTTCCGACGGCGTGGACGCGTCCGCGATCGCGGACGACAGTTCGGCGCAGCGCCCCGGGAACGCCGCGACGCGCTCCTCGAAGGCTCGCAGATACGGGCGGAGCACCCGCAGGAACCCGGTCAGCATCGGGATCACGGCCCTGATCTGCTTCATCCGGGATTCCGGCAGACGAGTGGGTCGGAGCCCGTCGGGACGTGTCCCGAACACGCGGTCGTTCGCGTCCCGGACCATCTCGGTGAGCCCGAGTGCCGTCGTCAGCGAGTCCGTCAGCGTCAGGTTGAGGTAGAAGCGACCACCGATGTTGCCCGACACCTCGTGCGTCCCGAGCCGGGATATCGACATCGCCTCGGACATGAATATCCGCACCATCGACCACGTGATCGGCGTCATCACGCTCGGGATCGCCTCACCGAGGTTGGTGCTCGTCCACAGGAAGTCACCATCCAATGTGGCGTTCCATTGCTCGAGATCGTCCGGCAGTCTCGTGATGGGGCGGGCCTGGACGATCGCGACGCCGTCGGCGGTCGCCACCCACTCGACGTCCATCGGTCGTCCATAGTGACGTTCGATCGCGGCGCCGTACCGAGCAAGCTCGGCGCACTCCTCGTCGGTCAGCACCCGCGCCCGTCGACGATGCGACGGCACCGGCCGCGTCCGCGCGCCCGCGTCGGTGCGGACGGTCTCCACGGACTTGTCTCCGATGCGATGGTGGAGGGTCGATCCCGTCGTCGTGTCGACACGGTAGACGTCGGGCGTCACCTCGCCGCTCACGAGCGACTCGCCCAAACCCCAGGCCGCGTTGACGATCGTGTGGGCACGGCTGCCCGTCACCGGGTCCGCCGTGAACAGCACGCCGGCGGCGCGGGCGTCGGCGAGTTCCTGGACGACGACGGCGAGCGCGAGGCCGTCTCCGTCGACCCCCTGTCCCGCACGGTAGGCGATCGCCCGATCCGTCCACAGTGATGACCAGCAGGTGCGGACGGCCTTCGTCACGGCGGCGGTGCCGCGAACGTCCAGAACGGAGTCCATCTGGCCGGCGAAGGAGGCCTCGTCCAGGTCCTCCGCCGTCGCCGAGGACCGCACGGCCACCGCGATGTCGCCGAGGTCGTCGACGGCACGCCGGATGGCGGCCTCGATGTCGGCCGGCAGCGTCGCCTCGTCGAAGAGCGGCCGGATGCGGGCGCTCGCCCGGGCGGCGTCGGTCGCGTCGGCGGCGTCCATGTCGGACAGGATGGCGGCGACGCGCTCGGCGATGCCGGTCTCCTCGACGAAACGTCGATACGCGGCCGTGGTGAGGACGAAACCCCCGGGCGTGGGCAGGCCCGCCCGGATCAGCGTGCCGAGGGATTTGGCCTTCCCTCCGACCGAGGAGAGTTCGGCCGGGGAGTCGAGGGGGAGTAGGAGCGGTTCGTGTTCCGATTCGGACATGTCGTGTCCTTCGCTACGCGGACGGAAGTTGCATCCTGTATGGAGTGTTTCACTGGGTGGTGTCGTCATCGATCGCGCCACGGTCGAACACCTGCGCGTACCAGCGCCGCAGCTGGTCCGGGGAGGCGAGTCGAATCGTGCCGACAGGCGCGCCGAGCATGCGGTTGATCGTCGCCGAGTAGGCCTCGAAGCGTTCGACCACGCCGTCGAGCGCGGTCGGGTCGTGGCGTCGCGTCGACAGTCGATCGCGGACTTCGTCGTTGAGTTCCTGGAGCGCCAGATAGGTCAATCGCCCGGCGACGGTCGGTTCGTCCGCCTCGAAGCTGCCCTCGGCGTTGCCTTGGGCCACGATCGTCGCCATGACGGCGCCCACCTCGTCGGCGGTGCGTCGGCGAAGCCGTGATCGGGCGTGCGCGTTGTCGGCGCCGTGCCAGATCGTCGTCGCGGCCACGAGGAGGTGCCGGTGGCGACCCTTCCAGACGGCGATCGCCTCGATGAGCGCGGTGATCTTGTCGGGAGCGGTCAGGGTCCCCTCGTCGGCGATCGGCGTGATCGCGGCGACGATCCGGTCCAGCATGCGATGCAGCAGGGCGTCCATCAGGGCGTCCTTGGAGTCGAAGTAGTGGTAGAACGCGCCCTTGGACGCCGCCGTCGCCTTCACCAGCTCCGCGACCGTGATCGCCTCCGAGTCCTGAGTGAGCATGAGCTCCTCGGCGGCGTCGAGGAACGCCTCTCTGCGGCGGGTGTGCGCCTCTTCGTCGACCGTGCGTGCCATCTCGACCTCGATTCATAAACCGACCGTCGGTCTATTAATAGCACGCGCATCGGCCGCCGTCCATGCGTTGGGGTCGTGGACGATCCGCCGACTCAGGCGGCGGGCTTCGGTCCGAGCCAGCCGAGTCGGTCCGCGGCGTCGACCAGTGTGGACATGATGTTGCCGAAGGCGCACAGCGTCGGGGTGTCGAGTTCGTTGAGCAACGCCCGGAACGCGCTGGTCCCCGCGTCATTCAGCTCGTTGATGAGCTGTCGGCCCGCGTCCGTGAGCGCGACCCGGCGAACCCGGCGGTCGCGTTCGTCCTCGCGTCGTGCGACGAGGCCGCGACGGACGAGTCGGTCGACTATGCCGGTCAGCGTGCCGAGTTTGACGCCAAGGTGGGACGCCAGCTCCGCGCCCGCCTGATCGTCGTGGAAGGACAGCAGGAGGAGTAGCTTGAGCTGCTGCATCGTCAGCGTCGTCGCCAACAGGGGCATCGAACGGTCGTGTGCGAGCCGACGACCGATGTCGTTCTGACGCTTCAGGATGGCGTCGATGACCTCATCACGGCTGAGGCTGTGAGCCACGAGTCATCCCTTCATAGGCACGTCGATACAGCGTAGTGGGCATGATTGGCTCGTTCGGAGGCGCCAAGGGGCGGGCTGAGGCGAACCTGAGACGAGAAATACTTCGCTTGACGTGAAATGTTATCGTCGCGCTGAATAAATCTTCGACAGAGGTCGGCAACGTCGCCGACGGTCCGCTGGACACGCGCTCGAATCGTCCACCGATGAGCCCGTCCACATCGCTCTCCCGAGTGTGCCGACCTCTCTCCACAAACCCGATTCGAAGGGGACCCCCATGACCGGACTGGCCAGGCTCAGCCTCGCCAATCGCAGTCTCGTCATCATGATTGCGCTGGTACTCGGCGGTGTTGGGGCGTTCGCGATACCCCAACTCAAACAGCAACTCTTCCCATCCCTGACGATGCCGATGCTCTCGGTCGTCGCGACGTACCCGGGCGCGTCCCCGGAGATCGTCGAGCAGCAGGTCACCGAACCGATCGAGAACAGCCTCCGCGGTGTCGAAGGTGTGGAGGAGATCACCTCGACATCGGCTGAGAGCATGTCGAACGTGCGCATCGCCTTCGACTTCGAGCTCGACTCGGACGAGATGGTCGCCGACATCGAGAAGGCCATCAACGGGGTCAAGGGCAGCCTGCCCGCCGACGTCGAACCGCGCGTCATCGCGGGAAGCACCGACGACATCCCCGTGATGGCCCTGGCCGTCAGCAGTGACGGGGACCAGGCGACCCTGCTCGACCAGATCGAGCGGCACGTCGTTCCCGAGCTGTCGGGCATCGCGGACGTCAAGGACGTCAGCATCTCCGGCGCCGTGGCCGACCAGATCACGATCACGCCGGACACGGGGGACATGGCGAAGGCCGGCGTGAGCCCCGCGCAGATCCCGGAAGTCCTGCAGGCCAACGGTGTCGCCATTCCGGCGGGAACGTTGACAGAGGACGGTTCGACGCTCAGCGTTCAGGTCGGGGACAAGCTCACCTCCGTGGAGGACCTCGAGGACCTGTACCTGACCCCGGCGGCGTCCCCCGCGCCCGGCGCTCCCGCGGCCCCGAAGCCCGTTCGGCTCGGTGACGTCGCGACGATCGAACTCGAGCCCGAGGAGATCACGAGCGTCACCCGCACCGACGGCAAGCCGAGCCTCGGCCTCGCCATCACGATGACGGCCGACGGCAACGCCGTCGCGATCTCGCACGAGGTCCGCGACGTCATCGACTCACTCGCCTCCGACATCGGAGACGGGGCGGCGATCACGATCGTGTTCGACCAGGCGCCCTACATCGAGTCGTCCATCGAGGACCTGACGACGGAGGGCCTGCTCGGCCTGATCTTCGCCGTCATCGTCATCATGCTGTTCCTGTTGTCGCTGCGTTCGACCATCGTGACCGCCGTGTCGATCCCGATGTCGGTCGTCATCGCGCTCATCGCGCTCTGGGCCGGCGACTACTCGCTCAACATGCTGACGCTCGGCGCCCTGACCATCTCCATCGGACGTGTCGTGGACGACTCGATCGTCGTCCTGGAGAACATCAAACGACACCTGAGTTACGGCGAGGAGAAACGGGTCGCCGTGATCGAGGGCGTCCGCGAGGTCGCCGGCGCCGTCACGGCGTCGACCCTCACGACGGTCGGCGTGTTCCTGCCGATCGCGTTCGTCTCCGGAATGGTCGGTCAGCTGTTCTCGTCCTTCGCCATCACCGTGACCGTCGCGCTGCTCGCCTCGCTGCTGGTGTCGCTGACGATCATCCCGGTCCTGGCCTACTGGTTCCTGAAGGCGCCGACCGGTGACGCCGCCGAGCGCGAGCGCATCCGCGTGGCCGCCGAGGAGAAGGAACTGCGCAGCCCGCTGCAACGGATGTACACGCCGGTGCTCCGGTTCGCGACCCGCTTCAAGTTCGTCACCGTCCTCATCGGCATCGCCGTTCTCGTGGGCACCTTCGCCCTCATCCCCGGGCTGAAGACGAACTTCCTCGACTCGGCCGGTCAGAACACCAGCCAGATCAACCAGACCCTGCCGTTGGGCACCGATCTGGAGACGACCGACGCGGCCGCCGCGAAGGTCGAGGAGATCCTCGCCGACACCGACGGTGTCGAGTCCTACCAGGTCAACATCGGCTCGGGCAACCCGATGTTCGGTGGGCTCGGCGGCAACACCAACAAGGCGAGCTTCAGCATCACCATCGAGGAAGGACACTCCACTCCGGACGTCGAGAAGGCGATCCGCGAGGCCGTGGCCGACCTGACGGATGTCGGCGAGGTAGCCGTCGGCATGGAAGGCGCCAACCAGGCGATGGGCGGCAGCGCCGTCGAGGTCATCGTTCAAGGCGGCGACGCCGACTCGCTCGCCGAGGCCGCCGCGCTCGTCGAGGCGGAGATGGGCGACGTCGAGGGCTTGCGCGACGTCACGAGCAACATCGAGGAGGCGGCCCCCCGTGTCGAGGTCACCGTCGACCGCGAAGAGGCCGCAGCCGTCGGTGTCACCGAGGCGCAGCTCGGCGGTCTGATCGCTCAGGCGTTCCGGGGCGCTCCGCTCGGCGAGATCGCCATCGACGGGACTCCGAGCCAGATCGTCCTGTCGTCCGGCGACGACAAGCCCGCGTCCGTCAAGGACATCGAGAAGCTCTCGGTCCCGACGGCCGCCGGTCTCGTCGAGGTCGGTGACATCGCCGAGGTCGAACTCGTCGACGGACCGACCGAGATCAGCCGGATCGACGGCGAGCGCTCGGCGTCGATCACGGCCGCCGCCGACATCGCCGACCTCGGCGCGATCACCCAGTCGATCAACGATCGTCTGAGCGAGCTCGATCTTCCGGACGGCACGTCCTATGTGTTGGCCGGTTCGAGCGCCGATCAGGAGGAGGCCTTCGCGGATCTCGGCCTGGCGATGCTGATCGCGATCGCGCTGGTCTTCATGATCATGGTCGCGACGTTCCGCAGCTTCGTGCAGCCGCTGATCCTGCTCGTGTCGATCCCGTTCGCGGCGACCGGTGCCATCGGTCTGCTGCGGGTCACGGGCATCCCGCTCGGTGTTCCGGCGATGATCGGTCTGCTCATGCTGATCGGCATCGTCGTCACCAACGCGATCGTGTTGATCGACCTGATCAACCAGTACCGCGAGCAGGGGATGGGCATTCGCGAAGCCGTCATCGCCGGTGGACGTCGTCGGCTCCGGCCGATCCTCATGACGGCGATCGCCACGGTCTGCGCCCTCGTTCCGATGGCGCTCGGCTTCACCGGCTCGGGCGGGTTCATCGCCCAGTCGTTGGCGATCGTCGTGATCGGTGGGCTGGTGTCGTCGACCTTGCTGACGCTGTTGCTGGTGCCGACGCTGTACACGATCGTGGAGAACACGAAGGCCCGGTTCCGGCGGAAGCCGAAGACCGCCGAGCTGATCGCGGACTCGTCGGAGGACGTCGAGGACGCGGCCCCGCCGCGCGAACCGGTGTCCGCCGCCGCGAACTGACGCGCACCACCGTCAACGGGGCCCCTCGCGTTTCCGTAATGGACTGGCCGTCTCACCGCCGTTGGCATAGTCTGCGCCGATGTCGATCCGAGCGATAACGCAGCACAATAGACATCAATGGGACGCGATCTCCGCCGAGCGACGTCCCCGGGCCGCCGCGTTCTTCGTCGACGGTGGATCGACATTGGACGAATCCGAGCGCGCGGCGCTGGGGGACCTGACCGGCAAGAGGGTCCTGCATCTCATGTGCGCCACCGGAAACGAGTCCTTCTCGCTCACCGGGCTCGGTGCCGAGGTGGTCGGCGTCGACATCAGCGCCGTCGCCATCGGACTGGCCCGTGATGAGGCGGAGCGCCTGGCGGGGGCACCGAGTTTCGTCGTCGCCGACGTGTACGACCTGCCGGACGACCTCGGCGTCTTCGACGTCGTCCACCTCAGTGCGGGGGCGGTGTGCTGGCTGCCCGATCTCGCCGAGTGGGCGCGAATCGTCGTCGAGCGGCTTCGTCCCGGCGGGCGCCTCGTCGTCCACGAGCATCATCCACTCTGGGAGGTGCTCGCCGTCGACGGGGAGGCGCGGGTCCGGGTGACCGGTGACTACTTCGAGCGCGGGACGCCCGCCGACCGGGACAATCCGGCGACCGCGCCACTCGGCTGGCGCTCCGAGAGCGACTTCGTGTCCTTCGTATGGCCGATCGGCGACATCGTTACGGCGCTCCTCGGCGTGGGCTTGACGATCACGGGTCTGCGAGAGGATCCCGTTCCCGCCATGTACGACGGGCTCGGTCCTGCCGCCGGAACCCTCCCCGCGACCTACACGTTGACCGCCCGTCGGGGCGACTGAGTCCTCAGGCGTTGACCGTCTGCGCGTTGACGTGATGGAAGGACTGATTGACGAGGCTCCGCAGCGTGCGTTGATCCACAGTGTCCAAGCCCCTGATGTAGAGGCAGTCGTCCGTCGTGGTGTGCGGACCCAGTTTCGCCAGCGTCCTGGCGTGTCGTTCGAAGCCCTCGGTGATGTAGACCGTCAGGCGTCTGCCGCTTGGTGAGAACCCGACGGCCATCGTCTCGCTGAGATCACCGGACGGGTATCGATACTGGAGGCTGCCGAAGCCGACGATCGCGTCGCCCCACATCGCGGGTTCGACGCCGGTGGCCTCCATCATGAGCGCGCACAGTTTCATCGCTTCGACACGGTGCGCGTGGTCGTCGATGGCGGCGAGGAACTCGGCGACGTCGGCATCGTTCTTCGGTGTCTGCACTCCGACCATCGCCGCATCGTATCGCTGATTGTCGGATAAAGAGTGCTGAGGGTAATCATCGGGGTCGGGGTAGCCCGGCTTGTCGTCGTCCGGCATCGGCTGTGGAACGTCCTGCTCGACGATCTCGTCGCGGATCGCCTTGGCCCGCTTGTCGGCCTTGTCGGCGGGGTGTTCCTCATGGCGTTCCTCGTCGTGCTCCTCGTCGCGTTCCTCGTCCGGGTCGTCGTGCTCGGGTCGTCGATCCTCGTGCTCCGTCATTGGTCCACCGTAGACCGACGTGCCGTCGGCGCGAGCCGGACGCGCCGGGTGCTCAGTCCCGCTTGAGGAAATCGGCGATCCGGTTGGCGATGGTCTGCCCGTCCTGCGCCCATTTGAAGTGGTCGAGCGGGGCGTCCGTCTGGTCTTTGCCGTAGTGGAATGTCGTGACCGCGGCGGCGGTCAGGCGATCGGTCAGATGCCGGGCGGTCGACGGCGGCGTGAACGAGTCGTTGTCGACGGTCACGGCGAGGACGGGCACGTCCACCGTCGCGAGGTCCGTCGCCGAGTCCGCGCCGATGTCGACGAACGACCCGGTGCGCACGGTGTGGGCCCAGTCTCGCATGATGCCGTGCGACTGTCGTCCCCCGAAGGTCCGGCCGGGCCAGTGGCCGACGAGAGTGGACAGTCCGACCGTCATGGCGGCGTAGCCGTAGAGGAATGGCCCGACCAGGCCGTAGTGGCGGTGGTGGGGGATTCCCGACGCCACGAGCATCAACGCCTCGACGTCGACGGGCGGTGGCGTTGATCGACGGTGCAGCGCGGCCAGATACAGGGTCGCGATGTGGCCGCCAAGGCTGTGTCCGAGCAGGGACACGCGCTTCCCCTCCAGCCGGGGGGCCAAGTGTTCCAACAGGACGTCGAGGTCGCCGATCAGTTCGGCGTACCCGTAGTCGACACCCCGGCTCGGCAGTGGCGCGCTCGCGCCGGTGCCGCGCAGGTCGGCGATCGTGACGTCGAAACCGGCGTCGACGAGCTGCGGGGCGAACCGCTTGTAATACCGCGCGGGAACACCCATCGCCGGCAACATGACGATGGCGGAACCGGTCTCGGCGGGGTATCGATGCACGGCGAGCTGGTGGCCGTCGTGGTCGAGCTGTTCCATGGCGTATGCGGTCACCCCACCAATGTTACTAGCGGGTAATCGCCGCTGGCGGGCACGTGATCGGGCTCACCGCGCGCGCTCGTGTTCGGCGCGGGCCGCCGACCGGTTGCGTGCGCGCAGTTCGCTGGCCAAGCGGAGCGCCTCGGTGACGGTGCGGTGCTCGGCGCTCGTGTGCGTGAACATGGCGCCCGCGACGTCGAGGCGAACCGTCGCCAAACCGAGCACGCGTTGCAACCGGCCCTGAACGACGCGGATCGACTGAATCCGCGCGTACGGCACCGCCGTCACCGTCGGCGTGATCCGGCCCTTGCACGAGACGAACAGCTCGTCGGTGAGCGCGACCCCGAGCCCCGGCTTGCCGAACGGGGCCAGCCACCGCGCGGCTCGCGGCGCCGGGATCGGCGGCACGGCGAACAGGTCCGCTCCGGACAGGGCCAGTCGCGCGATGCGCCGGGCCTGGCTCGGCGTGCCCACCGGAAGCAGGGTCGCGCCCGTCGACGAACTCGACTGTGGACCGACGCCGCCGGCGTTGGCCGCGCGCACCAACTGCCATCGCCGCGATCGCCACAGGAACGGCCGAGCCACCGTCACGGCCGTGACCCGTTCGACGGGAAGGGTGTGGTTGCGGCGTTCCGTCAGGCCGCGACTCGTTCGCAACCCCGCGTCCGTGACCCCGAGCCGGAACCCGTAATCGGCGAAGGCCGCCCGGACCGGACGAAGCAGGATCCCGGCGGTCGCCGTCACGAGGCCGGCCAGGCCGAAGAAGCTCATGTCGGGTTGCCACACAAAGAAACCGACCGTCGCGCCGACCGCGATCGGAATGAACAGCACCTCGGGGCTCAGCACCTTGCTGGCGACCAGTCGACGCGGCGAGACCGTGACGATCGGTTCCGCGTCGAAACCGGTCGGCCCGTCGGGCTCCGTCAGAAGCGGAGTCAGCACCGCGCGCGTCCCGCTCGCATCCTCACCACTGACGTCGACGGGCGCCGCGCTCGGTTCCTCGTCCACCGCGTCGGGGTGTTTCGACAGCGCGATGAGCCGCCTGCGCAACTCGTGAGCCTCCTCGAGCGGCAGGTACGCGAGGGGCGCTTCCGTCTTCGCGGCCCCGACCACCTCACAGCGGACCTCGGCCAGCCCGAACGGCCGCGCAAGGAGCGGCTGGACGACCTCCACCGACTGCAGGCGCTCCAACGGGATCGTGCGATGCCGCCGGAACAGGGCGCCCTCGGCGATCCGCAGCCGCCCGTCCGCGACGACGAAACCCGTGTAATACCAAGAGATCCACGACCACGCGAGACCCAGGACGGCCGCGATGATGACGATCATCGCGCCGATGGACAGCCCGAATCGAGCGAAACCCTGCCACGAGATCGCGGCGATGATGACCCACATCGCCTTGACGCCCTTGAGAACCGGCGACAGCGGATGCAGGCGCTGCGCGATCGGTTTCGAGGGCCCGGCCTCGGGTTCTTCCGCACCATCGGTGGTTTCACGCGGGTCGATCCGCGCGGATTCGTCGGCGGGCCCGGCCTCGCCCATGTCGCTCACAGGCCCTCGCGTTCGGTGCGCGCGCGTTCGGCCAGCCGATCCCGCAGGCTCGCCGCCGTCGAGGGCTCCAGGCCCGGAACCGACGCGTCCGTCGTCGCGGCCGCCGTGTGCAGCGACACCGACGCCAGACCGAAGAGCCGCTCGAACGGGCTGGCGCTCACGTCGATGAACTGCATGCGCCCATAAGGGACAATGGACAGGCGCTTCGTCCACAGTCCGTGTCGGATCACCAGATCGTCGTCGCGCTCGGCGTAACCCCACGCGCGGACCGCGCGCACCACGACGAACGCGCGCAGCAGCAGGAAGGCCGAGCCGGCGCCCCCGATGATCCACGGCCACGACGTCCCCCACCACACGGCCGACAGCACGGTGGCGATGACCAGGAGCGGGATTCCCAACGCCGCCAACCCGACCAGTCTCGCCCGCGCCAAGGTCGGCGACACCGCGACGAACGCCACGTCGCCCGGCCAGTTGTTCCACAGGAGTTCCTGCTGGGTCATCGCCGTCATTCCGTCCGCTCGATCTCGCACGGGAAACCCCGTGTCGTCAGGAACTCGTACAGATGCTCGCGGTGCTCGTCGCACGCCAGCCACGTCTTCACCCGGTCGCTGCCGTGGATGCGCGGGTTGCGCCACCGCAACGCCCACACCGCCGCCGCGCCACACCCGCGTGCCGAGCACACCAATCCGTCACCGTCCACCCGTCAAGTCTCGCGCATTCCCGGTCCGATCGCCTCACGCGCCCGGCCGAGCCGTCATCATCGCGCTTCGACGCGGTGCTCGGACGTCCGTGCGCTGCGCATCGCCCGACGTCGGACCGGGCTCGAGCCGGCGATCAAACGAACGTCAGGAGCCGGACCGATCGCGACCCGCCCCGTCGTCGTGGCGAGTGCCCGCCCGTGCCGCTTCGACGAGGGAGAGGCACGCCCGCGGCTCGGCGACGAACCACTCCCGCCACCGCCGCCCGTCCCCTCCGAGAGCCCGGCCGCACGGCCCTGCCTCTACAGGTCGGCGGACGCGAACACGTACGGCCGCCGCGCAGCGTGACGTCCCGACCGTCGCCCGCGCCGGATTCACCACCGCACCGCCGCTCGGTGCCGTCGTGGACGACCTCGATGAAAGTGTTCACACGATTCGCGCTCGTGGACCATCGATCGCTCGGGCACAGGTTGTCGCGTCGCCCGGCAGTTCGCTCCGGTGCCGTCGCGGTGTTCAGGGTCAACCGAGCCAGCGCGACGGACATCGGCCGCGTTGTCGAAGCTCCTTCGCCGTGCTTCGGCACGCCAGAAGGCTTGGCCGACAACGGTACGCGCGAATTACTCCGCCTCGCCGAGCGACGCCCCGCCACACGCCTCACACGACCTGAGGCAACGGGACGAGCTCTCGAGCTCGTCTTGCCGTCTCGGATCGGCCACGGAGACTCGGGAACGCCACCGAAACCCGCGCCGACCGCCCCGTCGACCGTCAACGGACCACGCCACCGGCGGCGAGCAGGAGAGCGGCGCGCTTGCGGCGGGTGCGGGCCGACGATCGGTTCCGGTGAAGCCGCCACCGACTCGGAGGCGCGGAACGGTGACGCTGGACCCGCCGTCACCGCACATGACGTGCGGCGTCAGACCAACCTCTAGGCTGGGTCGACGGCGGCGCTCGTGTGTGCGGCGGTTCGTCGCCGCGTTTGAATACAGTCTTTAAGATCGTCCAGACACCTGCCACGCATCGAAAGGCCACCAGATGACAGGCGCGAAACCGCAGCCCACGCCAGCGCAGGACGCCGAGCTCCTGGAAAAGGCGCTGTTCGAGGTCAAGAAGGTCATCGTTGGTCAGGACCGGATGATCGAGCGCATGTTCGTGGCGCTGCTGTCGCGTGGCCATTGCCTGTTGGAAGGCGTCCCGGGTGTCGCGAAGACGCTCGCGGTCGAGACTCTCGCCCGCGTCGTCGGTGGAAGCTTCTCGCGCGTCCAGTTCACGCCCGACCTGGTTCCGTCCGACATCATCGGCACCCGGATCTACCGGCAGTCCAGCGAGAAGTTCGACGTCGAACTCGGTCCCGTCTTCGTCAACTTCCTGCTCGCCGACGAGATCAACCGCGCGCCGGCCAAGGTGCAGTCGGCGATGCTCGAGGTGATGAGCGAGCGCCAGGTGTCGATCGGTGGGGAAACTCACAAGGTCCCCGACCCGTTCCTCGTGATGGCGACGCAGAACCCGATCGAGCAGGAAGGCGTCTACCCACTGCCCGAAGCGCAGCGCGACCGCTTCCTGCTGAAGATCGTCGTCGGCTATCCGACCGACGCCGAGGAACGCGAGATCGTCTACCGGATGGGCGTCTCCGCCCCCAGCCCGGAACCGATCTTCACGACCGACGACATCCTGCGGCTGCAAGCGAAGGCCGACAACATCTTCATCCACAACGCGCTCGTCGACTACGCCGTCCGGCTCGTCCTCGCCACGCGCAAACCCGCCGAGTACGGGGCGTCCGAGGTTGCCGGTCTCGTCCAGTACGGCGCGAGCCCGCGAGCGTCGCTCGGCCTCATCAAGGCCACCCGCGCCCTCGCCGTCCTGCGTGGACGGGACTACGCGCTCCCTCAGGATCTCCAGGACATCGCGCCCGACATCCTCAGGCACCGGCTCGTCCTCTCTTATGACGCGCTCGCCGACGGCGTTCCGGCCGAGGACATCGTCGATCGCATCATGGCCGCCGTGCCGCCTCCGACGGTGTCCCCGCGTCAGGACGCCGACGCCCGCACCCACCGCAGCGCGGCCGGCAGCCCGGTCGCGCCGGTGTCCGGCGGCGCCGGATATCCGCCGAAGGCGGCCGCCCCGGCCTCGACGGGCTGGCCCGCTCCCGAAAGCCGGTAGCGCGTGAACGATGCGGAGCTACGAGCCCTCGGCGGTGCCGCCGGCGAGGGAAAGAACGCCGTCGAACAACTGAACCGGCTGCAACTGCTCGTCAACAACAAGCTCGACGGCCTGCTGCACGGCGACTACCTCGGCCTGCTTCCCGGACCGGGCACCGAGCCGGGGGAGTCGCGCGAGTACCGCCCGGGCGACGACGTCCGTCGCATGGACTGGCCGGTGACGGCGCGGACCACGACCCCGCACGTGCGCACCACCATCGCCGACCGCGAGCTGGAGACGTGGTTGGCCGTCGACCTGTCGGCGAGTCTCGACTTCGGCACCGCGAAATGCCTCAAACGCGACCTGGCGATCGCCGCGACGGCGGCCATGGCCCACCTGACGGTGCGCGGCGGCAACCGGATCGGCGCCGTGATCGGCGCGGGCGGCAGCCCGAAGGTCATCCCGGCCGCGCCCGGTCACTCGGGAGCTCAGATGCTGCTGCGCAACGTCGCCGCCATGCGGCCGACGCTCGCGCCCGTCGGAGGTCGACGCCGTCGGCGTCGCGAGGAGGCGCCGGGTCGCACGGACCTGTCGGCCCTCATCGACACCCTGCACAGACCGCCCCGACGACGCGGTCTCGCGGTCATCATCTCCGACTTCCTCGCCACCGACGGGTGGGAACGTCCGATCCGCAAACTGTCCGTGCGTCACGACGTACTCGCCATCGAGATCGTCGACCCGCGTGAACTGTCGCTTCCCGACGTCGGGATAGTGGAACTGATGGATCCCGAGACCGGTGTGGTGCAAGAGATCCAGACCCACGATGCAGGGTTCCGCGCTCGGTACGCCGAGGCCGCCGCCGCACAGCGGGACGCGATCGCGTCCGGGCTGCGGCGCGCCGGTGCCCAGCGCCTGCGCCTGTCGACCGATTCCGACTGGCTGCGCGACATCGTTCGCTTCGTCGCGGCCCAACGCCACGCACGTACGAGAGGAACAACCCGTTGATCCGTTTCCTTGAGCCGTGGTGGCTCTTGGCCGTCCTGCCGGTCTTGGCGTTGATCGGCTTCTACGTCTGGTCGCAGACACGGCGCAAGTCCTACGCGGTCCGCTTCTCCAACGTGGAGCTCCTGACGAAGATCGCGGCGAAGGGGCCCGGCTGGCGCAAGCACCTGCCCGCCTCGATCCTGCTCGCGGCGCTCGTGGTGTTGTCGACGGGCATGGCGCGCCCGTCGTTGGACACCCGTGAGCCGACGGAGCGGGCGACGTTGATCCTTGCCGTCGACGTCTCGATCTCGATGGAGGCCGAGGACGTCGCGCCGTCGCGCTTCGAGGCGATGAAGGAGGCGGCCGTCGCCTTCGTCGACGAGCTGCCACCGCAGTACAACCTCGGGCTCGTCGCCTTCGCGAAGTCCGCCAACGTCATCGCTTCCCCCACAAAGGATCGTGGGCTCGTCAAGTCCGCGATCCAGGGTCTGGAGATGGACGAGTCGACCGCGATCGGCGAGGCGATCTTCTCGTCGCTGCAAGCGATCCAGTCGGTTCCGCCGGACGGTGCCGAGGGCCTCGCTCCCGCGCACATCCTGCTGCTGTCCGACGGATACCGCACTGCCGGGCGCCTGCCCGAGGACGGTGCCGAGGCCGCCGCGGCCGCGAACGTTCCGGTGTCGACGATCGCCTTCGGCACCGACGAGGGCGTCGTCGAGATCGACGGACAGGTGACCCCGGTTCCTGTCGACCGTCTCACCCTGGAGGCGGTCGCGGAGGCGACCGACGGCAACTTCTACGAGGCTGATTCCGTCGAGGAACTCAAGGAGGTCTACTCGGACATGGGCTCCTCGATCGGGCATCGAACCGTCGCGCGGGAGGTCGCCCAGTGGTTCATTGGCATAGCGCTGCTGTTGGCGTTCGGGGCGGTGCTGTTGAGTCTGGCCTGGACCTCGCGTATTCCCTGATCAGAGCGGCGGCCGGGCCACTCAGCCGGTAAACGGGCCCGGCGCGTACGATCTGAGTCGTCGTTGACCGTGTGTCACCAAAAGGAGTTCGCGCCGTGTCTCGCACCGTGCTGGTCACCGGAGGCAATCGAGGGATCGGCCTGGCCATCGCCCAGGCGTTCGTCAAGCAGGGCGACCGGGTTGCCGTGACGCATCGCGGCAGCGGGGCCCCCGAGGACCTGTTCGGTGTCCGCTGTGACATCACCAACGCCGAGGACGTCGACGCGGCCTTCACCACCGTCGAGAACGAACTCGGTCCGGTGGAGATTCTCGTCGCCAACGCCGGTATCACCGATGACACCCTGCTCCTGCGGATGAAGGAGGAGCAGTTCACCTCCGTCATCGACACGAACCTCACCGGCGCCTGGCGTTGCGCCAAGCGGGCGTCGTCGAAGATGCTGCGGGCCAAGTTCGGCCGGATCGTGTTCATCTCCTCCGTGACGGGCCTGTACGGCAACGCGGGCCAGACGAACTACGCCGCGAGCAAGGCCGGCCTCGTCGGCATGGCGCGCTCGATCACGCGTGAGCTCGGCAGCCGCAACATCACCGCGAACGTCGTCGCGCCCGGTTTCGTGGAGACCGACATGACCGCGAAGTTGTCGCAGGCTCAGCGTGACTCGTACGCCACGACGATCCCGGCCTCCCGGTTCGCTCAGCCCGCCGAGGTCGCCGCCGCCGTGTGCTTCCTCGCGTCGGACGAGGCCGGTTACATCTCGGGCGCTGTCCTTCCCGTCGACGGCGGCCTCGGTATGGGCCACTGACGATCCACACCCCCGATCCTCAGTAGATAGACGATTTTCAAGGAGTCCTCGTGACCGGTTTGCTCGCGGGCAAGAAACTGCTCATCACCGGCCTGATCACCGACCAGTCGTTGGCGTTCGGCGTCGCGAAGCTCGCTCAGGAGCAGGGAGCGGAGGTCGTGCTGACCGGGTTCGGGCGGATGTCGCTCGTCAACCGCATCGCCGGACGGCTGCCCAAGCCCGCGCCCGTCATCGAACTCGACGTCACGAACGAGGAACAACTCGCGTCGCTGGCCGAGCGGGTCGGCGAGCACGTCGACTCCCTCGACGGTGTTCTGCACTCGATCGCCTTCGCCCCGACGGCCGCTCTCGGCGGCGGCTTCATGACCGCCTCCTGGGAGGACGTCGGCACGGCGCTGCACGTCTCCACCTTCTCGTTCAAGTCGCTCGCCGCGGCGTGCCTGCCGTTGATGGGCAACGGCGGCGCGGTCGTCGGCATGGACTTCGACGCGACCCAGGCCTGGCCGGTCTACGACTGGATGGGCGTCGCGAAGGCGGGCCTCGAGTCGGCCACCCGTTACCTCGCCCGTGACCTCGGTCCCAAGGGCATCCGTGTCAACCTCGTGGCCGCGGGCCCGCAGCGCACGATGGCGGCCAAGTCGATCCCGGGCTTCGAGCAGTTCGAGGCCGCCTGGGCCGATCGGGCGCCGCTCGGCTGGGACGTCACGAACTCCGAACCGGTCGCGAAGGCCGCGTGCATGTTGTTGTCGGACTGGTTTCCCGCCACGTCAGGGGAAATAATTCATGTTGACGGCGGGTTCCACGCGGTGGGAGTGGGCCCGGCGCGCGATTGACCGCCGTCGACGACCGCCACCACACGACTGATCACGACTACAGGACTCCGCTATCAATGACTTACGACGCATTGCTACTTGTATCGTTCGGCGGCCCGGAAAGCCCCGCCGACGTGCTGCCGTTTCTTCGTAACGTCACCCGTGGCCGTGGTGTGCCCGAGGACCGATTGACCGAGGTCGCCGAGCACTACTATCACTTCGGCGGAGTCTCCCCGATCAACGAATGGTGCCGCAAACTCGTCGACGCCCTCGAGCAGGACTTCGCCGCGAACGGCGTCAACCTGCCGATCTACTGGGGCAATCGGAACTGGCCGCCGATGCTCGTCGAAGCCGTGCAGCGCATGGCCGGGGACGGCGTCAAACGAGCCCTGGCGTTCACCACGAGCGCGTACGGCTCGTACTCGTCATGCAGGCAGTACCTCGAGGACCTCGCGGCTGCCCGCGCCGCCGTCGGTTCGAAGGCGCCCGCGATCGACAAGATCCGGCACTTCTTCGACCACCCCGGTTTCATCCACCCGTTCGCGGACAACCTGCGGGACGCGGCCGGTCGGGTGGCCGACTCCGAGCGCGGTGCGACGAGGGTCCTGTTCACCGCGCATTCGATCCCCGACGCGATGAACGACGTCTCGGGGCCTGACGGCGCGCGCTACACCGATCAGGTGGCGGAGGCGTCGGAGCTGGTGATGGAGCAGTCGGGCGTCGACCTGCCGTACGACATCGTGTGGCAGTCGCGCTCCGGTCCGCCCGAGTCGCCGTGGCTGGGCCCGGACATCAACGACCATCTCAAACAGTTGGCAGCCGAGGGTGTGCGCACCGTCGTCGTCAGTCCGGTCGGTTTCCTCAGCGACCACATCGAGGTGCTGTGGGATCTCGACACCGAGGCTCAGCAGACGGCCGCCGAGCTCGGCATGACGCTGCACCGGGCGGGGACGCCCGGCCTGGATTCTCGAGTCGTGACGATGGTCCGCGAGCTCGTCACCGAACGCACCGACGACGCGCCGATTCGTCGGCTCGGCAAGCTTCCGTTGTGGGCGCCGGGCGATGACGGCTGCTGCCCCGCCCGCCGCCCGGCCGGGCTGGGTCGCTGAGCGTCGCGGGAGGTGGCGTCGTGCCCGACTCCATCGACTTCTCTCCCCGGTTGACGACGCGTCTGACGCCGTGGCTGCGTTCGTGGCGTGCCGGTCTCGCGTCGATAGACGACGTCGTCGCGGCGATCACCTCGGCGCCGATGGTGGGCGTGGAGCAGTGGGTCTCCGTGTGCGGCGAGGACTCCGAGACGATGTCACTGACGTCGGGATTCGCGCGCCTGTCGCGTGTCCCGGCGGATGAGGTGTTCCTGGTGTTGCCGGTGCCCGGTGACGTGCGGGGCCTGCCCACGTCGGGGCCGTTCGCCCTGGCCGCGATGCGCGCGGGCGAGGCGATCGTCGCGGGCCAATGGGGGATTGTGCCATTGTGGACGAATCATGTGTCCGGCTCCGGTGACGCGTGGCAGACCGTCGCCTGGCGGCTCTACCGACTCCCGGCGTCGCCGCCGACCCCGGCCTTCGATCACAGTCTCGGGGAGGCCGACGTCGCGCTCAGCGAGGCGCTGCGGACGGCGACCGACGATCTGATCCAGCTCGACGTGGCCCGATGGCACCCGGAACTCGACCATGTCCTTCGGGCCCTGCGCGGGCCGCTCGTCGACCAGCTGCCGCCCGGTTTTCCGCCGCGTGCCTCGCGTTTGCACGCCAGGGCGTTGATGTTGGACACGGTGCTGCGGGTCGCGGAAGCCGACGCGTTCGGCGGCGCGGTCACGGCTGCGGAGGCGAGTGGTCGGGCGGAGGTCCTGCGCGGCTTGGCAAAGGCGTGTCGACCGGCGATTCTGGCTGCGTGTCACTGCCGCCTGACCGTCTGAGTGGATTCTCGTCGCCCTGTGCGGGGGTGGCACCGACATGCCATCCTTGGGGGGTGTCGGCGATTATATGGCTATTGGTTGCGTTGGTCCTGGGGATCGCGGAACTCTTCAGCTTGAGTTTTGTCCTGCTCATGCTGTCGGGTGGCGCCATCGCGGCGGCTGTCGCCGCGGCGGTCGGTGCGCCCGTGCTCGTTCAGGGCGGTGTCTTCGTCGTCGTGTCCCTCTTCGCGTTGTGGGGTGTTCGCCCGTATGCCAAGCGCCTGCGGGAGAGCCCCGAGGGTGAGACGGACAGCCTCGGACTGCGCTCGATCGAGGGTTCGCCCGCCGTCGTGGTACAGCGGGTGGACAACCGAGGTGGATTGATTAAATTGGACGGTGTCGAATGGACGGCTCGCGCTCTCGAAGGGGACCAGGTGTTTGAACCTGGCGAGGATGTCAACGTCATCGAGATTCGCGGTGCCACCGCGATAGTTTGGAGGCAGTAAATGGAAGACCTGGAACCCCTGTTGTTGATCCTGCTCGGGGTCGTCGTCTTGTTCGTGGTGACAGCCATGTTCAAGGCGGTGCGCATGGTGCCCGAGCAGATGGAATACATCGTCGAACGTTTCGGTAAGTACAAGAAGGTCATGCGACCGGGCATCAACTTCATGGTGCCCTATTTGGACGCCATTCGGGCCAAGGTCGACAAGCGTGAGCAGGTCGTCAGCTTCCCGCCGCAGCCGGTCATCACGTCCGACAACCTCGTCGTGTCGATCGACACGGTCATCTACTACGTGGTCACGAACTCCGTCGACGCGACCTACGCGATCGCCGACTACCTGCAGGGTGTCGAGCAACTGACGGTGACGACCTTGCGTAACGTCGTCGGCTCGATGGACCTGGAGAAGGCCCTCACCAGCCGAGACATCATCAACAGCGCCCTTCGTGAGGTGCTCGACGAGGCCACGGGCCGATGGGGTATCAAGGTCACCCGCGTCGAGATCAAGGCGATCGACCCGCCGCCGAGCGTGCGGGACTCGATGGAGAAGCAGATGCGCGCCGAGCGGGACCGTCGTGCCGCGATCCTGACGGCCGAGGGTGTCAAGGCGTCGCAGATCCTGACCGCCGAAGGTGAACAGCAGGCAGCCGTCCTGCGCGCGCAGGGCGACCGGCAGGCCCGCATCCTTCAGGCCGAAGGTCAGAGCAAGGCGATCGAGACCGTGTTCGGCGCGATCCACCGCGCCAACCCGGACGAGAAGCTCCTCGCCTACCAGTACCTCCAGATGCTGCCCCAGATCGCCGCCGGTCAGTCGAACAAGGTCTGGGTGGTCCCGGCCGAACTGACCCGGGCGCTCGACGCGTTCGGAGGCGCGATGGGCGGTCTCACCGGTTCGTTGGGTGGCAAGTCGTCGTCGACGCCCCCGCCCGTCACCGAGTCCTCGTCGGACAGTGACGTCGAGGCAGTCGACGTGCCCGCGCCCGAGGTCCCGACCAAGGCCGAGGACGTCCCGCCCGTGGACACGGAGAGCGATCTGGCCCTCGGCGCCTCTCCGCATGTGTCACCGAGTCCGTTCGGATCCATGGACGCGGCGGCGCAGCTGTTCGCGGCCGACCCGTTGCTCGGCCAGCCGAAGCTGCCCGAGGACGAGGAGAACGATCAGGACAAGCCGGACAAGCAGTCCGACCAGGGCTGACGCCAGGTGCCATCACCGAACCCCCGCACACGACAGTGGTGTGCGGGGGTTCGGTGTCTCCTGGGGCGTTCACGCTGTTCCCGCGTCCCGGCGCATGGGCCGACGAGTGTTCTGGAGCGCGAGCGGTGTTTCGGCGGACCCGTCGTGGCGCGGGATTTGTCAGTTGGTGTCGGCGGTGTCCTCCGCGACGGGAAGGATCACCCGGACGGTCGTGCCTTTTCCGAGCTGGCTGGCGAGCTCGACCCGGCCGCCGCTGGACTCCACGATCGACTTGACGATCGCGAGGCCGAGGCCGGTGCCGCCGGTCTCGCGGGAGCGGGAGTCGTCGGCGCGGTAGAAGCGGTCGAAGACCCGGTGTCGATGCTCGGGGGGAATTCCGGGGCCGTCATCGTGCACTGTCACGACGGCCTGCGCGGTGTGCCGGGCCACCGTGACCGTGATCGATGTGGACGGTGGAGTGTGGATTCTGGCGTTGCTCAGGAGATTGCTGATGACCTGGCGCAGGCGTGCCCCACTCGCGGCGACGGTGACCGCCCCCGTCACCGTCAGTTCGATCGGGTGCTCGCCGCCGGCCGCGCGCGCGTCGTCCACGCACTCACTGACGAGCGCCACCAGGTCGATGCGTTGCGGCACCGGTGAGGCGGACTCGTCCTCGACCTGATCGAGGCGCGCCAGCAGGAGCAGATCGTCGACGAGACTGGCCATGCGTTGGCTCTCGCTGAGGATGCGCCCGATGGCCCGGTCGAGAGCGGGCCCGGGGGGCGTGCCACCGGACTCGTACAACTCCGCGTAGCCGCTGATCGCGGCGAGCGGGGTGCGCAACTCGTGGGACGCGTCCGCGACGAACCTCCGAAGCCGAGCCTGCTGGGTGTCCCGCTCCGTGATCGCTCCGACCAGTTTGGACACCATGATGTTCAGTGCGGTGGCGAGCTTGCCGATCTCGGTGCGCTGGCTGTGCGCGGGAAGCCGTCGACGCAGGTCACCGCCCGCGACGGCGGACGCGGCGTCGATCATGTAATTGACGGGACGCAACCCGCGTCGGGTGATCCACCACGCGGCGATGATGCCGACCGTCAGGACGACCAGCGCCGTGTAGACCATCGTCTGGAACAGGTTCTGGCGAACCCGTTCGACCTCGGTCATCGGCACCGCGGCGACGACGGTCTCGGCGATGCGGTCGCCCGTCCAGACGTTCTTCTCCGGGAACGGGGCCGTCAGGATGCGGTACTGGACGCTGCCGTACTCCGCCGTCACCGTTACCGGGACCCCCGGCTCCGGGAGGGTGCGGTTCAGATCCGGCAGCGGCAGTGGAGTGTCGGCGAAGCCGGCCTTCATGTCGCGGATCGCGCGTTGGTCCTGGTCGAGGATGATGAGCGCGATCTGTTGGAAGGTCGGCTGCTCCGCCGACGTGATCTCGGTGTCGTTCTCGGTGAAGTCCGCCTGTTCCATGTACTCGTACAGCTGAGCGTCGATATTGGACGTCATCTCGGTGGTGACGGCCGTGATCGCCACCGTGCCGATGATGATGGTCGCCGCGCACAGCAGCGCCGCCATCGCGAGGATCAGTCGGGTCTTGATCGCCATGTCGGGGGCTCCACGGGGTGTGTCGGGTAAGGCCGTCAGTGTTGGGGGACTCGCATGACGTAGCCCAGGTCCGCCACCGTGTCGATCATGGACTGTCCGGGGCGGTTCACCTTGCGGCGCAAGCCCGACATGCCCAGGTGGACGGTCGAGGCGTCGGCCTTGCTGTCGCTGCCCCACGCGTGCCTGGACAGGTCGGCGGTGGAGAACACCTTGTTCGGGTGGGTCGCCAGATGTCGGAGCAGGCTGAACTCGATGGTGGACAGTTCAATCGGGACGTTCCCCCGCCAGGCCCGGCGTCCGTCGACGTCGACGACCAGGTCCGCGACCTTCAACGTGGACGAGTCCCCCGCGGTCGGCGTCAGCGTTCGGCGCAGGACGGCGTCGATGCGCAGCCGCAGTTCCTCGAGGCGGAACGGTTTCGTCAGGTAGTCGTCGCCACCGGCGCCGAATCCGTCGCGCAGATCGGTGGGGGCGTCCCTGGCCGTCAGGAAGATGATCGGCGTGTCGTCCCCACCCGCGCGTAGCCGCGCCGCGACGACGAAACCGTTGAAGTCCGGCAGGTTCACGTCGAGAATGATGAGCGCGGGCTGATACTCGGTGACGGAGTTGAGCGCCTCCGATCCCGTACGGGCGACGCTGACCTCATAACCGGCGAACGTCAACGAGTCGACGAGGAGTTCGGCGAGTACGGGCTCATCGTCGACGACGAGCAGACGGGTGGGATTGCTGGCGCGCTGTGTGAGGCTCACGCCAGGCGATTCTACCTGCCGTTTCCGTGCGCGCGGTGCCTCGGAACGGTCGCCTTGGCACACCCGTTCGGGTCGTCGTTCGGGCGGCGCCGTTCACGCGCGGTCACGCCGATCGGTCAGAGCGTCAGGGTCCTCGCGTTCTCGGACGCCGCCCGCTTCGCGAGGTCGACGGCGCCGCTGTTGACGCACAGGACGACTCCTCCCGCCGAGGCGAGGGGCGCCAGCAGCCAGTCCAGGGGGCGCGGACGATCGGTCGCGATGAGGACCCGCTCCCCGCCGTTCAGGCCGAGCTCGGCCGCGCGCTCCCGCGCCGCCTCGACGAGCGCCGCCTGGCTCAGGTCCCCGCCGCGCGGCAGCGCGACGAGGGCGGGCGCGTCATCGGACACGCGTGGCCCGCCGTAGTGGTCGCCGTGGGTACGGACCTCGGTGAGATAGTCGGTGACCTCACCGTTGGCGGCGGCGGCGCGCGCCGACTCCGTCCGCAGTCCGACGGCCATCGGCGCCAGCGCCACGGCGTAGACCTCGTCGGCCTCGGCTTCTGTGTGAAGGGTCTCGTCGACGAACGCCGCGTCCGTGGCCGCGTCGTCATGGCGGATCGCCGCCCCCGCCCGCCACGCTCCGAGCATGATCACGCCAGTCAGCCAGTGCGGCGGCAGATTCACCGACACCTGCCCGCCGGGACCGAGCCCGGCGCCGTCGACGAGCAGGTTGGCCGTCTTCGAGACCCAGTTGTCGATCGTCGCGTAGGACAGTTCGGTGCGTTCGCCCGTCGCGTCGTCGTAGTACGTGAGGAACGGTCGGGCCGCGTCGCGGGCGGCCGAGGCGGCGAACAGATCCGGGATCGTCGTCATGCGGGTGATTCTCGGCGATCCGCTCCGAAGGGCGACGGCGGGGCCGTCGTCGGGGCCGTCCGTGTCACTCGGGTGAAAGCGTCAGACCGAGCTCGGCGGCCTCTGCGGTCAGATAACGCTGGATGGTGGGGGCGTAGATCCTGACGATCTGTTCGGGCGTCAGGGCCTGCAACGGCGGTAGCTGGAACATGTTCCGGGTCAACGCGAGGCCGAGCAACTGGGACGCGACGAGACTGCCGCGCGTTTCCGCGTGATCGAGGTCGGGCGCGGCGTGGCCGAGTGCTTCGCGGAGGATCTGCGTCAGCACGAAGTCGTTGACGAGAGTTCGCCGATCGGGGTGCGCGATGACCGATCGCAGGAACGCTTGCGCGCGTTCGCCGATCTCGCCGTCCCAGATCTGGACGAAGGTCGCGACGAGTCTTCGACCGAACGTCGCGAAGTCTCCCTCGGCGACCTGGCTGATCAGCTCGGAGGGAATGAAGGGCGCCTCGATCGCGGCGAGGAACAGCCGGTCCTTGGTGGCGAAGTAGTGGTGGATGAGCGCGGGGTCTACGCCCGCGTCGGTGGCGATCCGTCGGATGGACGTCCGGTCGTAGCCGTCGGCGGCGAAGGCGACACGCGCAGCGTTGAGAATGTCCTGCCTGGTGTCGGGTCTGCCGGGGCGCCGCCCGCTCCGTTTCCCATCGGTGGTCACCGCCCGAGCATAGTTGCCGCCCTCAGCTCGACCGTGGGAGCGCGTGGCGGGCGGAACGGAGACCGGCGCGACGACCGCGCACAATATTGCGGTGCGTCGATATCTTGGTGTCCGCTGTCGACGACCGATCTCGCACGGTCGCGTCGCGGCGATGCCGTCGGCCGCCGACGGACCGACCGACTTGGAGGGCTGAATCGCTTATGTACGAGGGCAGTTGGTGGACCGCCACCGGTCATGATCGATACCAGAACGAGGCGATCGAGTCGTTGGCCTCCTCGGTGTCCCGGCAGACGCGCAGCCTCAGCCGTCAGTTGCGCGACGCCCGTTCGACCAGCAAACAGTTGTCGACGGAGCTCTCCGCCGTCTCCGAGCGACTGAACTCCTTTATGGAATATGTCGAGCTCCGGTTCGATCTGCTGGTCTTCGATGACGAACTCGCCGTCCACAACGCCATCGGTCGGTCTTTCGCGGCACTGGCCTCGGGTGTGGCGGACGTGAAGGCGGACTTCGCCGACATTCCCGAATACTGGCTTCCTCCGGCCGCGCGCGACGTCCTGGCCCGCCTAGGCGGCGCCCCCGTGGACCCGGGTTGGTTCGAGTCGGCGGTGGGGCGGGATCCGGTGCGGTCGCGCCTGTTCCTGTTGTCCGCCGGCCACGGTTTCGAGCGCCGTGAACTGACGAGCGGCCCCGCGCGAGACCTCCTCCTGGCCCATCCGTCCCTTCTCGACCGCGATCCGTCCGGGATCGACCGTGCCTCGGTGTCGACGGCATGGCGGTCCCTGTGGCTCGCCTCCGCGTCCGGAGCCCATGGCCCCGAGGCGTTCGCGACACTGCTCGAACGACTCACGGAGGCCAGTGACTCCGCCACGGTCAAACAGTGGCGGACGTGGCTGGTGCCCGATGAGGACCGCCCGACGGCCGCTCAGGCGCTGCGCGCGTTGCGGACACGGTGTGAGCAGATCCTGGACGCCCCGGTCCGAGACGACTCGGGCTCGGACATCGACGCCTGGAGATCCTATATGGAGGAATTGGCTGCCGAGGGCTCGGCCGCCGCCCGGCCCGTCTTCGAGCGCGCCAAACACCACCGAGACCGGCTCGACGGACTCGACGAGAAGGTGTATCCCGCGTGGCGGCGCCCGATCGGTGACATCGACGACCTGATCCGCGAAGACCTGCTGTCCGAGGACGCGCCGACGCCCGCACGGGTCGTCGCGCTCCGCGCCTCCGTGTCGACGCTGCGAAACGTCGCCGCCGAGCTCTTCGAGGAGAGTCGTCGCCCGATGGCGTTGTCGCGAGACATCCGCTCACACGGCAAGACCCTGACCGTCACCCGCGACGGCGTCTCCGAACGCGACCTGATCGCCCACGACAACCACATCGAGGGTCTGTTCCCGGCCGTCCGCAACTCGGGTGGGCTGCTGCTCATCGGCTCCGCGGTGGCGCTCCTGGTCGCGCTCGGTCTCATATGGTCGAACGTGCTCGGCTTCGGGGTCACGCTCGGTCTCGGCGCGCTCATCGCGGGCGGCATCGGCGTCTCGGAGTTCCGTGAGGTCCGCATCAACCGAGGCGACGTCAGGACCGCCAAGGAACGCACCCGGTCCCTGGTGGCGTCGACCGTGGAACAGATCGTCGGCGACGCCCACATCCACGTCCAGGAGCAGGCCCGCGCCCGCGCCGACCACGACGTGATCGTCGCGCGTCTCGACCAGATCGAGTCGGCCGGGGCCGTATAGGGCGGGTTCGGGAAACCGTTTCCTGTCTCGCGTGCCCACACGGGGCTGGCGCTCATGCGACGGCGCCTCCGCCCGCGACGCGTCGACCGGGAACGCGCTCACCCCGGCCGTCCCGGTTCGTGGGACGGCACCCGCGCGCAGCGCCGTGCCGATGATCGGCCAGAATCGGTGGCCGTGGGATCCTTGCCTGGCCGCGCAGGTCGCGACGCTGAGTTCGCCCGCCTCTCCTGGGATGAGCGCGGTCTCGTCGCCGCGATCGTCCAACAGCACGACACCGGTGAGGTGCTCATGCTGGCGTGGATGGACGCCGAGGCGCTACACCGCACCCTCGACACCGGCACGGCGACCTACTTTTCGCGCAGTCGTGACGAATACTGGGTCAAGGGGGAGACGTCCGGCAACACCCAAGCGGTGGTGTCGGTCGCCGTCGACTGCGACGGCGATGCGCTCCTGGTCAGAGTCGACCAGACCGGGGTGGCCTGTCACACCGGAACGCGCACCTGCTTCACCGGACGTGAAATCTGGCACGAGGGTGGCACACGATGACGAGTACACGTGACCGATCACTGCCAATGGCTGTCGTCGCCGGCCTGGCGTCGGGGTCGGCGGCACTGTGGGCGGCCGGACGCGTCTGGTCGACGACGACCCGCCCGAGACCCGCGCCGCTGCCGTCCGAGGAGATCACCGAGACCGGGCTGGCGATCGCCGGCTGGATCCTGCCGTCGGCCCTCGTCCTGTTGGCCGCGTCGATAGCGATCTTCGCCGTCGGTGGTTCGCTGCGCAAGATCGTCGCGATCGCCATCGCGGCCGCCGGCGCGGCGACCGTCGCGGGAGGCGTGACGGGGCTCGTCGGCACGCCCGGCGTCTGGCCCGCGATCGTCCTACTGTCCGGTGTGGGCGGTGTCATCGTCGCGGCGTGGACGTTCCTGCGGGGCGCCCGATGGCCGCGAATGTCCGCCCGATACGACCGGATCGAGCGTCCCGTCGCCCTATCAGACGACCCTTCGGCGCTGTGGGACGCCCTCGATCGCGGGGTCGATCCATCAGCACCTACTATCAGCCAAACGGCGCCGGGAGAGGAGTACGCGCGGTGAGTGTGCTCGACGAGATAGTCGCCGGAGTCGCCGTTGACGTGGAGAAACGCCAGCGTCGAATCCCTATAGAACAGATACGGTCCCTCGCCGAACAGGCACCGCCCGCATTGGACGCCTTCAGCATCCTGCGGCAGCCCGGTGTCGGCGTCATCGCCGAGGTGAAGCGTTCGTCGCCGTCGAAGGGGAAGCTCGCCGAGATCCCCGACCCGGCCGAGTTGGCGTGCGAGTACGCCGCCGGGGGCGCCCGCGCGATCAGCGTCCTCACCGAGGAGAACTACTTCCGAGGCAGCCTGGACGACCTCGACGCCGTGCGCGCCGCCGTTCGCATTCCGGTGCTGCGCAAGGACTTCATCATATCCAGTTACCAGGTTCACGAGGCTCGTGCCCACGGCGCCGACCTGGTGTTGCTCATCGTCGCCGCGCTCGAGCAGAACGCGCTCGTGGCACTGCGCGAACGCATCGAATCGCTCGGCATGACGGCGCTCGTCGAGGTCCACGACGAGGAGGAGGCCGACCGCGCGCTCGCCGCCGGCGCCCGCGTGATCGGCGTCAACGCGCGCGATCTGCGCACCCTCAAAGTGGACAAGTCGGTGTTCGAGCGACTGGCGCCGGGCCTTCCGTCCGGGGTGCTCAAGATCGCCGAGTCCGGTGTCCGAGACACCCGCGACCTGCTGCGGTACGCGTCCGTCGGCGCCGACGCCGTCCTCATCGGCGAAGGCCTCGTGACCCGCAAGAGCCCACGCGAGGCGGTGGCCGACATGGTGACCGCCGGCAGTCACCCATCAACACCGAGGCCGGTTCGATGAACACCACCGACACGGGACCAGACGAGTTCGGCCACTGGGGGCGCTACGGCGGCAGGTTCGTGCCGGAGGCGCTCATCGCGGCGCTCGACGAGCTCGACGCCGCCTATCGCAAGGCTTGGGCCGACCAGTCGTTCCGCGACGAGTTCGACCGGATGCTGCGCGAGTACGCCAACTGCCCGTCGCCCCTCTACGACGCCACCCGGCTGTCGGAGGAGGCGGGGGTCCGCGTCCTCCTCAAGCGCGAGGACCTGAACCACTCCGGCGCGCACAAGATCCGCAACGTTCTCGGGCAGGCGCTGTTGACGAAGCGGCTCGGCAAGCCGCGTGTCATAGCCGAGACCGGCGCCGGTCAGCACGGCGTCGCCACGGCCACCGTCTCGGCGTACCTGGACCTCGAGTGCACCGTGTACATGGGGGAGGAGGACACTCGTCGACAGGCGCTCAACGTCGCCCGCATGCGCATGCTCGGCGCCGAGGTCATCCCCGTCACGACCGGTTCGCGGACGCTCAAGGACGCCATCAACGAGGCCCTGCGCGACTGGGTATCCACAGTCGACACAACGCATTATCTGCTCGGCACTGCCGCCGGTCCTCACCCGTTCCCCGCGATGGTTCGCGACTTCGTGTCCGGCATCGGTACCGAGACCCGCGAGCAGAGCCTCCGCCTCCTCGGCCGCCTGCCCGACGCGGTCGCGGCCTGTGTAGGGGGAGGGTCCAACGCGATCGGCATGTTCGCCCCGTTCATCTCCGACGCCGACGTCGCCCTGCACGGCTACGAGCCCGGGGGAGAGGGCGTCGAAACCGGTCGGCACGGTGCCACGCTCTCGGCCGGCACCCCTGGCGTCCTCCACGGTGCCCGCACCTACGTCATGCAGGACGATGACGGTCAGATCGTCGAGTCCTACTCGATCTCGGCCGGGCTCGACTACCCCGCCGTCGGCCCCGAACACGCCTGGCTCAAGGACACGGCCCGCGCCAGCTACGAGCCGGTCACCGACGCCGAGGCGATGGAGGCGTTCCAGCTTCTGTGCCGCACCGAGGGCATCATTCCCGCCCTCGAGAGCGCCCACGCCCTCGCGGGTGCGCTGCGGCTTGCCGACCGGCTGCGGGTCGACAAGCCGGACGCCGCGATCGTCGTGTGCCTGTCCGGTCGTGGGGACAAGGACATGGCGACCGCCGCCGAATACTTCGGACTGGCTAAATAGGAGCATCAGTGAGCCTCGCCCAGACTTTCGCCCGCACGCGCGCCGATGGGCGGGCCGCGCTCGTCGGCTACCTGCCAGGTGGCTTCCCGACCGTTGAGGACTCCATCACGGCCATCAACACCATGATCGACTCCGGCTGCGACGCGATCGAGATCGGACTGCCCTACTCGGACCCCGTCATGGACGGCCCCGCGATCCAACGCGCCGCCGAGACGGCGCTCGCCGCGGGCGTGCGGACCGCCGACGTCCTGCGGATCGTGGAAGCCGTCGCGGGCCGCGTTCCGATCCTCATCATGACGTACTGGAACCCGATCGAGAAGTACGGCGTGGAAGCCTTCTCGCGTGATTTCGCGGCAGCCGGGGGCGCCGGCCTCATCACGCCCGACCTGATCCCCGAGGAGGCCGACGACTGGCTCACCGCCTCCGCCGAACACGACCTCGACCGGGTCTTCCTCGTCGCACCGAGCTCCACCGCTGAGCGCATCGCCGCGACCGTCGCGGTGTGCTCGGGCTTCGTCTACGCCCAGTCCGTCATGGGCGTCACCGGAGCCCGTGACCACACCTCGGCGGTGGCGCCGGCGCTCGTTGAACGCACCCGCAAGGTCACCGATCTGCCCATCGGCGTCGGTGTCGGGGTCCGCAACGGGGAGCAGGCGGCCGAGGTCGCCGGGTACGCCGACGCGGTGATCGTGGGCTCCGCCATGGTGTCGTGTCTGCACAACGGGGAGGACCTCGCGGCCGGTTTGCGTGCATTGTCCCGACTGACAACAGATCTGGCCGACGGGGCGTCGAAGCCGCGGAGATGAACCGGTAGCGTTCCGGTTGTGGATTACGCCTTCATCCCCAGCCCGTCACAGAGCGAATGGCTGATTCCCATCCCGTTCATCGGGGTGGAGCTTCCGCTCCGGGCATACGCGTTGTGCATCATCGCCGGAATCGTCGTGGCCTGCTGGATCACGGAGGTTCGGCTTCGCCGCCGTGGCGCTCCGCCCGGCACCGTTCTCGACATCGCCGTCTGGGCCGTGCCCTTCGGCATCATCGGTGGACGCATCTATCACCTCATCACCTCCCCGGACGCGTACTTCGGCGAGGGCGGAAATCCGATCGCGGCCCTCTACATCTGGAACGGTGGCCTCGGCATCCCCGGGGCGGTCGTCCTCGGCGGTGTCGGCGCGTGGATCGCGGTCCGCAAACTCGATGTGCCGTTCGTGATGGTCGCCGACGCCATCGCACCCGCGTTGCCTGTCGCGCAGGCGATCGGACGTCTAGGCAACTGGTTCAACCAGGAGCTCTACGGCCGTCCGACCGAACTGTGGTGGGGCGTCGTCATCGACGCGAACCACCAAAAGGGCATCCCCCCGGAGACGAAGGGCGCGCTCGCCTACCACCCGACGTTCCTGTACGAGCTGCTGTGGAACCTCGGCATCGCGCTCGTCGTGTGGCGTCTCGACGCGAAGTTCAAGTTCGGCGCCGGTCGCGCCTTCGCGATCTACGTCGGCCTGTACGGCGTCGGCCGGTTCTGGATCGAGGGTGTCCGCATCGACGAGGCGCACGCCTTCTTGGGGCTGCGAGTCAACGAGTGGGTCGCTCTCGTGATGGTCGTCGGCGCGATCATCTACCTGTTGCGGGTGCACGGTGAACGTCAGGTCCTCGTGCCGGACGCCGAGACCGGTCTCCTGCCGGTCGACTGGAACAGCCCGTCGGCCGCGCACGGCGTGTACCTCGCCGACGCGACGCGATCGAACGACGACGACCCCGATCCCGACGTCGTCGCGGCGGCCGTCGCCGCAGTCAAGGAACGCGAGGAATCCACGGCGGACGAAGAGGAGTCCGCCGAAGACAAAGACAACGGAGAACCGAGCGGAAAGTAACCCCCCATGTCAACGCAGCCACGCGCGGTCATCGTCGGAGCGGGCATAGCCGGGCTCGGATCGGCCATCGCGCTACAGCAAGCGGGGTGGAGAGTCGCGCTGCTCGAACGCGGCGATCGGTTGCGCGGAGACGGAACGGCACTCCTCGTTCAGGCCAACGCGATCCGGGCGCTCCGAGCTCTCGGGCTCGGTATGGCCATCGAGGCGATGGCGACGCCCGTCAACGCCGGACGATACCGTCGGCGGGACGGACGCGAGCTCGTCCACATCGGCACGCCCGAGTCGCCCGAGGTGTCGACCGTCGTCGTGCATCGCGAGGACCTCTTCGAGGCTCTGGTCGCCGCGCTCGGTAGCGACGTCGAGGTGCACACCAGCACCACCGCCACTCATATCGATCTCGTTCGCTCCGCCGCCGGGGACCGGGCCCGACGGTGGCCCGCCGATCTCGTCGTCGGCGCGGACGGCATCGGCAGCGCGGTGCGCTCCGCCATCGACCAGGCGAGCCGGATTCGCGGCACCGGGACCGTCGCGTTTCGCGCCGTCGTGCCCCCGCACCGCGCCCCCGAACTCCCCGACGAGGGAGGAGAGACGCAGGGACCCGACGGTCATCGGTTCCTATACGCGCCGATGGGTCGTCGTGGCGTCTACTGGGCGGCCGTCATGCCGGGTGGGCTTCGACCGGAACCACCGGACGTCCGTCGGGACCTGCTGAAGCGCTGGTTCGCGGACTGGCACGATCCGATCCCGCGTTTGATCGCCACAACCCGGGCCGAGGAGATCCATCAGCAGGAGATCGCCTATCTGAAGCCCCTGCCGCAGCGGTACGTCCACACCGGTGAAGGCTCCGGCGCGGTCCTCGTGGGCGACGCCGCGCACGCGATGACCCCCGACCTCGGTCAGGGCGCGGGCTTGGCGCTGGAGGACGCCGTGACCCTCGGCGTGTGCATGACGAATCGCAGCGTCGAGGACGGCCTCGCCGAGTACGAACGGTTGCGGCGCTCCCGAACCGTCAAACTGGCGAAGGCGTCACAACGCCTCGGCGCGGTCCTCGGCGCGCGCGGTCGGGTCGGGTCCTCTCTGCGCAACGGCGTTCTTCGCGCCCTTCCGGACGGTTGGCTCGGTCGCGGCACCGATTCGGCCGCCGACTGGACACCGCCGTCACCGCGCTGAGGAGTGAACCCTTCGTGAATGTCTCGTCGCGATCCGTTGGCGCCGAGGTGTACGCGGTGGGCGTCGAGGCGATACTGCCGTGATGGAGGAGCCTGACGTGACGACAGTGGCCCCCTGTTGTCGTCCCGTAGCGTTACGGCAGGGCTGACCTGCGCAATCACGCCAAGTTCAGGCACGGCTTGCCCTCCCGAACGGACGCGAAGTTCGTTATGGTGGGACACCATTGCGCGAATTTTTCATTGATACCGGGGGATGTATCGAGATCGCGCTGTGACATCGGTAGGCGGTCTCGCACAACTTAAAGCCGACGGTCGCGTCCAGTCGCGCGGCCAGGTCGAAGGGATGAACGATGACACAGGATTCCGAATGGACTTTCGAAGGCGTCGACACCTCCGCGCCGAACATGGCGCGCAGTTACGACTACTGGCTCGGTGGCTCCCACAACTTCGCCGTGGACCGCGAGTACGCCCGAAAGATCCTCGAAGTCCTCCCCGCGACTCGTCAGATCGCGCAGGACAACCGGGCGTTCATGCAGCGGGCGATCCGGTTCATGATGGCGGAGGGCGTCCGGCAGTTCCTTGATCTCGGTTCGGGTATTCCCACCGTCGGCAACGTCCACGAGATCGCGCAGGGGATCGACCCGGCCACGAAGGTCGTCTATGTGGACATCGACCAGATAGCGGTGGCCCACAGTGAACAGATTCTCGCCGACAACCCCTATGGGATGGCGATTCGAAACGATTTGCGCAATGTGGACGACATCCTGTCGAACGACCGGGTGCGCGATCTGCTGGACTTCGGTCAGCCGATCGGGCTGCTCTTCGTGTCCGTCCTGCATGTCATCTCCAATGAGGATGACCCGCGCGACATCATCGCCCGTTACGGAGCGGCGCTCGCGCCGGGAAGCTACCTCGCGATCAGTCACGGCACCGCGGACAACCTCTCGAAGGAGATGCGCGCCGCCCAGGACCTGAGTAAACAGACCGCCACTCCGGGCACCTTGCGCACGCGCGCCGAGGTCGAGGAACTGTTCGGCGAGTTCGATCTCGTCGAACCGGGTCTGGTGTGGACCTCGGAATGGCGTCCCGAGGAGCCCGACGACCTGCTCGATCAGATCGAGCCCATGGGCTTCTACGTCGGAGTCGGGAGGAAACCGTGAGTTCTGAGCACAGCCCCCCCGATCGCCCTGACGAACCCACCGGTGTCCGTCGCTTCGTCACCGGCTGGATGCGGGCGTTGCGGTACACCAGCTACGTCCCGATCCCTTGGGAGGAAAGGGAACGCATCCTCACCGGGGTCGCCGACAGCCTTGTCGAGCTGATCAGTACGGTGCCCCTCGACGCGAACGCGGCCGAACAGATCGGGCGTGACCTCGTCGCCCGCGACTTCGCGACACCCGAGGCGCTCGGTCGGACCCTCTTCGTGCTGTCCGGTCTGCCGGAGATCGTTGGGCTCGAGGAGGACGAGGGTTGGCGTCGTCTCGTGCCGCTGATCGAGCACCTGTCGACCGGCTTCGCGCGGGCGATGTACGACCGGAGCCTCGACGGCCAGGAGGCCGTCCGCATCGCGGCCCTGTCGGCCCAGTCCCGGGCGGAACAGGCGCTCAAAGCCAGCGAGGAGCGGTTCCGCAGGTTCGCCACCCACGACGAGTTGACGGGTCTGCCGAATCGCACGAGATTCGTCGAACGCGTTCGCGACGTCACCGAGGCCGCCTCGGCGGATCAGCGTTTGGGCGTGTGCTGCATAAACCTCGACGGCTTCAACGTCGTCAACGACTCCCTCGGACACGACATCGGCGACCGCCTGCTGGTGGCGGCGGCGAAGCGCCTCACCAGGGTCGGCACGACGGGATCGGGCGTCGCGTTCGAGACGTTCCGCCTGCACAGCGACGAGTTCGCGCTGCTCCTCCCCGACATCGACTCCTCGCAGGACGTCGACAAGGCCGCCCATCTGGCGTTGACGGCCCTGTCGGAACCGTTCCACATCGGAGAGAACGAGGTGCCGTTGACCGCGAGCGCGGGCATCGTGGTGGCGCCCGCGCTCAGCGGTGAACCGTCGGAACTGCTCAGGTCGACGGAGATCGCGTTGCACTGGGCCAAGAACGACGGCAAGGGCAAGGCCCTGTCGTACGAGCCGACGCGCAGCAGCAGCGACGGCGCCAAGTTCCGGCTGTCGGCGGCGATGCCCTCGGCGTTGCGTCGCAACCAGTTCACTCTCGCGTACCAGCCGCTCGTCGATATGGACTCCGGTTCGATGATCGGTGTCGAGGCGTTGGCGCGGTGGCGGCACCCCGAGTTGGGGATGCTGTTGGTCGGCAATTTCATCGGACTCGCCGAGGACACCGGCCTGATCATCGCGCTCGACGACCACCTCTTGATGCGGGCCTGTCAGCAGGCCGCGCGCTGGCAGGAACAGCCGAACGCGCCGTACGTCAGCGTCAACCTCGCGTCTCGTCAGCTGCACCGAGTCGGCCTCGTCGGGTATGTCGCCCAGGTTCTGGAGGAGACGAGCGTCGATCCGTCGCGGATCCAGTTGGAGATCACCGAGCACGCGGTCATCGACACCGACGCTCAGGCGATCGAGGCCCTGGAGGGGTTGACCCGTTTGGGTGTGCGGATCGTGATCGACGACTTCGGGACCGGCTACTCGAACCTGGCGTGCCTGAACCGGCTGCCGGTGCACGGGTTGAAGCTCGACGCGGCGTTCGCGCGGCACGTCGACTCGACGACCCACTCGGATGACCGCAGGGTCGCCTTCCTCACGACGATCGTTCAATTGGGCCACGTTCTGGGGCTGGACGTCATCGCCGAGGGCATCGAGACGCAACATCAGGCGCGCGTGCTGCGCGACGCCGGGTGCGACACGGGCCAGGGCTGGCTGTTCGGGCGTCCGGCCGATCCTCGCGCGATCGAACTCATGAGGGGCCGTCGCGTCCTGAAAGGCCTGCCCGCCGCTCGGCGTTGACGGAGGGAACCCGGCACCCCTCCCCATGGTTCGGCCATAGTGGAACAGCGGTGGGTCGCGCGCGTCGTCGACCCGCCGCTGTTCGCGTTCCGCGCGTCCCGATCGGCCGCAGCCACGTGTCTGCCGTCACCTGCGTTTCTTGAGCCCACGACGTCCCGGTTTCCCGACGTCGCCGTGGAGAGCGAACTCACGCGAAACTCCATTTGCGCCAGCCGAGTCTTCAGCGATGATGGCTCACGGAGGTGCTTCGACCGAGATGACATTGACCCCTTTCCGGAACGTGCTGCGGCTGCCCGGCGTCAAACGCCTGCTGCTCGGCGGCATCATCGCGCGCGTCCCATACGCGGCGATGGGTTTGACGCTGACGCTGTACATCGTCTTCGGCCTGGACCGCGGCTACTTCGAGGCCGGCCTGGTCGGAGCGCTGTTCGTCATCGGCGGCGCGATCGGGTCCACGGTCCACGGTCGCATCGCGGACCGGTACGGGGTTCGCGTGATCCTCGCGGTCACCTCGGTCGCGATGGCCGCGTTCTGGTTGTCGGCGGGTCTGATGTCGTACCCCGTACTGGCGTTGCTCGCGCTACCGGCGGGACTCGTGAACCTGCCGGTGTTCGTCGTCGTCCGGCAACCCCTCGCCGCGCTCGTCCCGCCGGAACAGCGCCGCACCGTCTACGCACTGGACTCGACGCTCGTCGAACTCGCCTTCATGGTCGGCCCGGCCGCCGCCGCGGTGCTCGCGACGCTCGCCGAGCCGTGGGTCATGCCCATCGTCATCGGCACGTGGGCGCCGCTGGCCGGAGCCCTGCTGTGGTGGATCAATCCACAGACGACTGCCGAACACGAGCTCGCCGAGGCCTCCGGCCCGCGCCCCGCTCGCCGTACCTGGATGCGACCCCGGATGGTCGCGATGCTCGTCGCCGGTGTCGGCGCGACCGTCGCGCTCGGCGGCACCGACATCGCGGTGGTGTCGATGCTCGAATCCACCGGCGAGGATCGCTGGCTGTGGGCCGTCATGACCCTCTGGGCACTGTACTCAATGGTCGGTGGTTTCCTGCTCGGTGCGACGGACCGCAAGGTCAATCCGCTGTGGCTGCTCGCCGGTCTCGGCGCGACGACGATTCCATTGGGCCTGCCCGGGAACTGGTGGCTGCTCGCGCTCGCGCTGATCCCCGCCGGGATGGCCTGCGCCCCGACGATCGCCGCGAGCGTCGACGAGGTGTCCCGGATGGTTCCCGCGTCGGTGCGTGGCGAGGCGATGGGCATGCACGGTTCCGCGATCACGATCGGCAGCGCCGTCGGTGCTCCCTTCGTCGGCTGGATCGTCGACAACATCGGTGTCGAATGGGGTTTCGTGGCGGCGGGCCTTGGCGCCGTCGCGGCGGCCGTCATCGCCGGGGCGCTCGCCCGGATCGGCACACCACGGGTCGACACGACCCCGGAACTCGAACCGCTGCCCTCGGCGGCGTGACCACCGACGGCCCGGACCGCGTCACGACGGCGGCTCCGCGCCCTCCCCGCGCGGCCGTTTCGGGCGCGGATCGTACGATGAGACGTTGTGGGTGCACGCACCCGCCACGTCTCATCACACACTTTCCAGGGGAGCACTCCGACCGTGTACCGGACCTACAACGCCGGCGACATCCGCGCCACCGACATCGAATATCCCGTGACCTTGGCCGGATGGGTCGCCCGCCGCCGTGACCACGGTGGTGTGGAGTTCATCGACCTTCGGGACGCCTCCGGCGTGGTCCAGGTCGTGTTCCGGGACGGTGCGGCCGCCGAACTCGCCAAGGATCTCCGCAACGAGTTCTGCATCCAGGTCAAGGGTGTCGTCGCGCGTCGCCCCGAGGGAAACGAGAACCCCGACCTCCCGACCGGCGAGATCGAGGTCGTCGCCGACGAGCTGCGCGTGCTCTCCGAGGCCGCGCCCCTGCCGCTCCCCATTGACGACAATGTGGACGTCGGCGAGGACGTTCGGTTGCGTCACCGCTACCTCGACCTGCGCCGTGGCGGCCCCGCCTCGGCGATGCGCATGCGCAGCGAGGCCAACCGCATCGCTCGCGAGCTCCTGCACGACGAGGGTTTCATCGAGATCGAGACGCCGACGCTGACGCGCTCGACCCCCGAAGGCGCGCGCGACTTCCTGGTGCCGGTGCGGCTCCAGCCGGGCACCTGGTACGCGCTTCCGCAGTCGCCGCAGCTGTTCAAGCAGCTGCTCATGGTCGCGGGTTTCGAGCGTTACTACCAGATCGCCCGCTGCTACCGCGACGAGGACTTCCGCGCCGACCGGCAGCCCGAGTTCACCCAGCTCGACATCGAGGCGTCCTTCGTCGAGGAACGGGACGTCATCGAGCTCGGCGAGAAGATCGTCCGCGCACTGTGGAAGAAACTCGCCGACCACGACCTGCCCGAGTCGATCCCGCTGATCACCTGGCACGACGCCATGAACCGGTACGGCTCCGACAAGCCCGACCTGCGCTTCGGCCTGGAACTGGTCGACCTCTCCGCCTACCTTCAGGGCACCGAGTTCCGCGTGTTCGCCTCCGCGCTGGCGACCCTCGGCGGCCACGTCGGCGCCGTCGTGATGCCCGGCGGCGCCTCGCAGACCCGTAAGCAGCTCGACGGATGGCAGGACTGGGCCAAGGCGCGCGGCGCCAAGGGCCTCGCCTACGTCGTCTTCGACGCCGAGACGGGCGACCCGCGCGGTCCCGTCGCCAAGAACCTGTCGTCCGACCACCTCGCCGGCCTGGCCAAGGCAGTCGGCGCCAAGCCCGGTGACGCCGTGTTCTTCGCCGCCTCCGCCGACAAGATCGAGGCCCAGGAACTCCTCGGCGCGGCCCGTCTCGAGATCGGTCGTCGCGGCGGCTTCATCGACGAGTCCGAGTGGTCGTTCTGCTGGGTCGTCGACGCCCCGATGTTCGGTCGCACCGACGACGGCGGCTGGACCGCCGTGCACCACCCCTTCACCTCGCCGAACAGCGAATGGGCGTCGACCTTTGTCGACAACCCCGGCGAAGCGCTCGCCTACGCCTACGACATCGTCTGCAACGGCAACGAGATCGGCGGCGGTTCGATCCGTATCCATGATGGAGCGATGCAGCGGCAGGTCTTCGACGTCCTCGGCATCGACGAGGCCGAGGCCGCCGACAAGTTCGGCTTCCTCCTCGACGCGTTCCAGTACGGCCCGCCGCCGCACGGCGGAATCGCGTTCGGCTGGGACCGGATCTGCTCCCTCCTGGCGGGAGCGGACTCGATCCGCGAGGTCATCGCCTTCCCGAAGAGCCGTGGCGGGCACGACCCGCTGACCGGCGCGCCCACCCCGATCACCCAGGAGCAGCGCAAGGAGGCCGGCGTGGACGCCAAACCGGCCGTCGCGCTCGACGCCTGATCGACAGTCCGCGTCCCCGGTACCCCGCCGTCGATGGTCGGGTGCCGGGGACGCGTCGTACGCGGAGGATCGAATGATCACAGTGGAGGAATTTCGGCGGCGGACCGGCGGCGGGTCGATGCCGGTGTTGACGCTCACCGACTTCTTCGACGGCAACACCGTGGAGGACTCGATCGCGCCGAACCAGTGGGAGTACGGGCGCCCACCGATTCATGTGCTGGCCAAGCGATTCCGCGACGTCGAGGCGCGCGCCGACGTGGCGTGGGTCCGGGTCCAACCGCACGGCGACTCACTCGATCTCGACGTACTCTGCGGTGAGGCCGTCGCGGTCTGCGCGAGTGCCGACGAGGCGACCCGCGACGGCTGGATGAACGGACTCGAAGCCAGCGGGGTGATCGATGGCCTCGTCGACGACTATGCCGAGGTTCCGACCGTCCCCGAGGGTTGTTCGATCTGGTCGATCGTCTGGGACTGACGCCTGATCGTCCGCGGGGCTTGGGATCGGTAGCGGCGCTCGTGCGTCGAGGATCGGCGCATGAGACTGACCGACCGCGATGTCGAGTGTTTGACGGAATGGGCCCACGAGGATCGCGAGTCCCGAATAGCCGGCGTCGTGCTCATCCCCGTCGCGGCCGCGCTCGGCGTCGTCGTGTGCCTTCTCGGCCCGATCGAGCAGTGGTGGGCTCTTGTCGTGCTGCCGATCTCCGCGGCCCTGCTGCTCTTCGCCGTGGTGACCGTCTTCGACGGGATTCGACGCTTCTTCCTCGGCGAGGGCTCACCGGAACGCATCCTGGCGGGCCGTGCCCCGGTGGCGCACGTTGAGGCCGTCGTCCGGTTCGCCGACGGCGACGAGCCGACTCCGATCTCCGTTGAGCTCGGCGTCCCGATTCGCGGCCACACAAGGTATCTCCACGTCGAACGCACGCTTGGACTCGCTCGGGGTGACCGCGTGCTCGTCGTCGGCTTCGGCAGCTCGCGCCACCCCTTTCGCGGCATGCAGCTGATCGTGACCGAGACCGACGAACGGCACTGGTTGAGGGTGAGCCTCAGCAGGGACGAGCGACATCGCGAGCCGGAGGTCGGTTGAAGCCGACGACCAGGCGGTCGTCCCGCGAGCGCTCCGACCCTATACGTCTTATATGGATCAAAGATTCCGAGTCCCTATTCCGGGATCGGTAGCCATCGACGCTTCGAGAGAACTTGGAGCACCATCTCGGGCGAGTCCGATCCGTCGACTTCTCACCATAAGGGACAGATGTGTCCGAGCAACCCCGCTTCCGGCTGGTCGACGAGGATCTGTGGCAGTTGGAACACTTCGCGAGGATGGAGCGGAGCCTTCGGGCGTGGGCGCCGTTCTGGATCGCCGTCGACGTCGGACTGGTGCTGTTCGTCCTCGTCATGCTGCTGCGCGAGGCCGACGCCGCGACGCTGTGGTGGAGCGTGCCGTGTCTCCTGTGCATCGCCGTCATCGTCGGCGGCATCATGTGGGACGACGCGTTTCGCGGGGCGGGCGCGGCCGACGCGGTGCTCGCCGGCGGACAGCCGACGCTCCTCGTCGCGGCGACCGTCGTCGGTGACGAGGGGGAGTCGCCCAACCCGTGGACCCTCGAATTCGACGAGGCGGCCGACGGCAAGACCTACGCCCACCTGCCCGAACCCGTGACCGACTGGGCGCTGGTGCCCGGGCATCGGTACCGAGTGCATCTCTTCGGCGGCGACGATCGTCCCTTCCACGGCATGGTCCTCTTCGCTCCGATCGAGGGGACTCCGGGTCGTCGTCGTTGGCGGCATCGCGTGTTCGCCGACAACTCGCTCTGGTACACGGATCCGGACGGCTGACCTGAGATCGGTTGCGCGGGAACGTTTCCCAGGATGAAGCCATGAGACTCGGCGGCGGCGACGTCGTGGCACTGACGAAGTGGGCTCACACCAGTGGCACGACGAACGCGGCGGCCGGTTCGCCGGGCAACCGGGGGTACTCAAGGAGGAGGTGCGAACGGGCAACTTCCGGAGGCGAAAGTTCCCAGGCGTGGGCCAGTTCACCGGCGGAACCGAGTGCTACGACAACACCTCCCATCGGTTGAGGCCCCGACACCGATGGTGCGAAAACCGGGATCGGTAGATCTCGCGGCATCGATACGATGCGACCGTAGGCCTTGAGGGAAGGAGCCCCATGGACGCCGACCCCGACTTCCGGCTGACCGACGCCGACCGGACCGCCTTGTCCGAGGTACGTCGCGCGGAGCGCGGTCACCGTGCCATCGGAATCCTCGCCATCGCGGCGGGCGTATTGATACCCGCCGTCGTGACGACGTCCGAACTCGGACCATGGTGGGTCCCGGCGCTCGTGGCACTAGCCATGGTGGCCCCCGCCGTCTTCGGCGTGCGGCTGGCCGTCTCCGGCGGCGGCACGGTCGCCCGCGTCCTCGCCGGTGCCCGCCCGACTGTGGTCATGCTCGGGACCATGCACGACGTCAGCGGGGATGCCCCGTACCCGTGGTCGATGACATTCGACGTTCCCATCGGTCCCATCCGATTCGCGCACTTCGGCGACGGCGCCCCGGAATGGCTGCTCGGCTCCGGCACTCGAGTGAGCCTGCGCGTGTTCGGGACCTGGTCTCGGTTCGCCGGGGTCGCGGTCGTGGAGTCTCTCGACGACGGACGTCGACATTGGATGGTTCACGCTCGTGAGTCCCGGCACGCCCGGTACAGCTCGTCCTCCAGCTGACGGTCCGAAAAGGAGGGCATCCATGGTGGATGATCCAGGCTTCCGGCTCACCGACGGTGATCGGGCCGCACTCGCCGAGCTGTATGCCTTCGAACGCGGTTCGCGCTGGATTGCGGTGGTGATGGTGGCGGTGGTGCTGGCCGTCGCCGGCTACATCGCCATGACCGTGACGCCACGGTGGGCCGCGGCGCTGTCGGCTCCGAGCTTGGTCTTCGTCGCGGCGTGGATCCTGCGTTTCAAGGTCTTTCGCGGTTCGGGTTCCGCCGGGAAGGTCTTGGCGGGCGGTCAACCGGTGATGGTCCTGTCCGGGACGATGGTGGACGCGGATGGTGAACATCCGTACCCGTTGACGTTGGAGTTCGATGTTCCGAATGACGATGTCGGATTCGTCTACTTCGGAATGGACGAGCCCTCGTGGTTGAGTAGTCCGGGTGCGCGGTTCACCCTCCACCTGTTCTGGAACCTGTTTCCCGCCGATGGTGTCGCGTGCGTGGAATCTCTCGACAGTGGTCATCGGCATTGGACGGGGACGCTGAGAAGCGGCTCCAGCCGCGCCTACTCCCAAGACTGACACATCGGGGTGTGTCTGTCTGTAGACGGCGTGATGCCCTTCGGGCGCTTCTCTTTCGCGCGAGTGTGGTTCACGGGNGGCCGGGTGGCCGTGCAACTTCGGTTTGGTGGGGGGCGTACGGGACCGCGGGAGGGGCCACTGGCAGGAGAGCGCCCGAAGGGCACCACGTTTCGAGAGGACCTGCCGCCGGGGAAGAGTTCGTCGGCGGAGGCGTGGCGTCGCTTGTCGGGCGGCCCGACCCCCTGACCAGGCCGTCGGCCTCCTCCGAAGATGTGGAACCATCCAGGCATGCACCTAGATACACGAGAACGCGCCATCCTCGAAGGGTTCGTCCTCAAGGAGGGTCGAGTGAAGCGCCTGGCGCCGATGATCGCCGGGGCCGACATCGTCATGGCCGCGGTGGTCTACTTCGCCTTCCCCGAGGAAGACTGGACGTTGTGGGTCGCGATCGGCCTCGTGGTGATGGGGTTCGGCGCGGCGTTCGTGCTCAGCAGGACGCTGGACCGCGGCGCCGGCTCGGCGACGAGCGTCCTGGCGGGTCGCGACTCCAGCCGGACGGTGGCGGCGACGGTCGTCGACAGGAATGGCCACGAGCCCTATCCGTGGTCGTTGCGTCTCCAGGAAGAGCTCGGCAACGGGCGCCGATTCGCCCACATCGGCGTTGACGACGTGGACTGGCGCCCTGAGTCCGGCGAATCGATCTCGCTGACGCTGTTCGGTGAGGAGAGTCGTTCGTTCCGAGGCGTCGCCTACGTGACGGCGGGTGGATCGTCGACCCGCCATTGGCTCTACTCGGTCAACCTGTCGGCACAGTCCCAGTACGTGCACAACCCGAGCTGACGCGGAACGTGGAGTGTCGCGCCGTGCCCGTGGCCCGACACTCCACCATCGACTGTCAGTAGTGGATTCTCGCGCGGATCGCGCGGTGCTGCGAGTAGTCGCGGTCGGTGCGATCCCCACCAGTGAGCTTCTTGTCCGCGTCGTCGCCCTGATTGAACGTGATCGTGTGCGCCGCCGTCACCTTCGGCATCGTTCCGTTGCCGCGCTTGGCGAAGAGGAAGTCGATCCGACTGCCGTTGCCGATCGTCCAGTTGCCCTTCAGGCAGGATTTCACGCTCCCGGAGCCCGCCTGGCAGTCGGCGTACACGACGTCGCGGAAGTTGTGCCTACCGTCCAAGGACCCGTTCATGGACTTGTACCAGGGATGCCAGTCGCCCGCACTGCCGCGATAGCCGTAATTGAAGTCGCCGCCGACGATGTACAGGCTCGCGCCGTAACCGCCCGCCGGAAACTTCGACGCGAGGGTCTTCGCGTTGCCCGTGGCGCACGCCGGTCCGCCGGACTTACCGGTCGCCCAATGCGCCGACGCGATCGTCACGTTCTTCTTGGCGACCTTGTCGTAGAAGAGACCCTTGACCGTCTTCGTGCGGGCCTGCGAGTTCGCGACGCACTCACCCTTCGCGTTCTCCGCCCGGACCTGCCAGACGTCGTGCTTCTTCAGATCCAAACGCGCGGCCCGGTAGACGATCGCGTTCGTCTGATACGCCTTCTTCGCGCCGCACGGCGAACCCATCTTCTTCGGTGACGCCTCCGCGATGACGCCCTTGTACGTCTCACCGAGCTGCTTCGATAGGAACTTCGTCAACGTCGACAGCTGCTTCGCGTTGCTGACCTGCTGAACCAGGTACACGTCCGGCTTGTACGGCTGAAGCCTCATGTAATAGACGAGGTCCTGCCAGTCGCCCGGGCACTGCGACAGGGACGCCGTCGGCAGATTCTCGACATTGTTGTCGTAGACCTGGAGGTATCCGGGATTGTCGTTCGCCTTGGCGTTCGGTGCCGCCCACGCCGAAGGCGCCACGATCACTCCGATCACGGCGACGAGCAGCCCGGCGAACGTCGCCACCAGCGCGTTCCTTCTCTTGCGCATCAACAGTCCTTTCACGGCCCCGTGGTCCTCGATCGAACCGACAGTCTCGCGGTCTCGCCAATAGAACGTCCACGACCGGCCGATCCGGACTTGTCGGTGACGCCAGGTAACGTGTCCGCTCATGGACGGCCCCGGACTGTTTGACCTCCCCTCCGAGCCCGCCACGTCGCTCGCCGTCGACCCGGCCGCGCCGCTGGCGGTGCGCATGCGTCCCCGCGGTCTCGACGAGCTCGTCGGCCAGGCGCACCTGCTGGCACCGGGATCCCCGCTGCGTCAACTCGTCGAGGGCGACACCCCGATGTCGGTGATCCTGTGGGGTCCGCCGGGGTGCGGCAAGACGACGATCGCGCACCTCGTCGCGCACGCCTCCGATCGCACCTACGTGGCCCTGTCCGCCCTCAACGCCGGCGTCAAGGACGTGCGCGCCGTCATCGATCGCGCTCGCAACGCCCGCCGTCGAGGTGACGCGCCGACGGTGCTGTTCATCGACGAGGTTCACCGTTTCACCAAGACCCAGCAGGACGCGCTGCTCGCCGCCGTCGAGGACCGCACCATCACCCTGCTGGCCGCCACGACCGAGAACCCCTACTTCTCCGTCGTGTCGCCGCTGCTCTCCCGCTGCGTCCTGTTGACGCTGGAACCATTGGACGACAACGACATCACCGCCCTCGTGGAGAGATCCGTCGCCGACGAGCGCGGCCTTGCCGGCACCGTCGCCCTCGAACGCGAGGCCCGCGACCACATCGTCCGTCTCGCCGCCGGGGACGCTCGCAAGGCGTTGACCGCGCTCGAAGCCGCGGGGGCGAGCGCGACCGCGACCGGCGCTACGGTCATCGACCTCGTGATCGCCGAGAAGGCCGTCGACGTCGCGGCCGTGCGCTATGACCGCGACGGGGACAGCCACTACGACATCACCAGCGCCTTCATCAAGAGCCTCCGTGGATCCGATGTGGACGCGGCCTTGCACTGGTTGGCCCGGATGGTCGTGGCGGGGGAGGATCCGCGTTTTATCGCGCGTCGCCTCGTCATCTTCGCCAGCGAGGACGTCGGCATGGCCGACCCGACCGCGCTGCAGTCGGCGACCGCCGCCGCCCAGGCGGTCGCCCTGATCGGGATGCCGGAGGGACGGATCGTGCTGGCCCAGGCGGTCGTGCACCTGGCGACGGCCCCGAAGTCGAACGCCGTCATCACCGCGATCGACGCAGCGATCGCCGATGTCCGCGACGGCCACACCGGAGCGGTTCCGGCCTCTTTGCGCGACGGCCACTACGCGGGCGCGAAGAAACTCGGGCACGCCACCGGTTACCGCTACCCGCACGACGACCCGCGCGGTGTCGTCACACAGCAGTACGCGCCGGACTCGACCGACGGCACCGTCTACTATCGGCCGACGACGCACGGCGCGGAGGAGCCGATCGCCGTCCGATTGCCGAAACTCCGGGCGATCGTCTGGGACCGCTGATAGTCCACAAGGGGGAGAATGGCCGAGCGTGACCCGTCGCGATACGGACTTCGCGGCGAACTGCTGTGGCATCTGTCTCGTATTCGGCGCCTGCGCGCCGTGACCGCGGCCCTCGCCGTCGTCGCGCTCGCGTTCGGCGTGCTCGTGGTGTCCGGCCCCGGCGCCATGCGCCTGTCCACGTGGATGCGTGACCCGGGGTTCGCCGCCCTCGACGAACTTCCGTTGCCTCGCTGGGCCTCCACCCGGCCCAGCGACACGGCCGAAGGTTCGCGCTGGTGCGTCGACCGTTGCATGGTGCGGCAACGCCAATGGACGTCACTGGCGGACGTCGCCGCGACGTCGGCCGCGTTTCGCGTCGCCTTCGACTCGGCGTCCTGGACGCGGGTGCCTCGCTCGTACTGCGCGGGGGCCGAGGACTCCGCCGCCGTCCAGTGTTTCCGGCGGGACGCGTGGCACCTGCGACTCATCGTCGCGCCGATCGCGTGCCGTGACGACTTCGCGTGCGAGGGTGCCGTCGTCACGGCGGTGATGGCGCCCGCGACCACGCGCGGCGACCGCGTGGGGTGAAACGGGACGGATCAGTGTGGGCGGTAAGGTCGACCCTGCGCTTGGCGCACCAATTTCGGACAATTCGACCCTAGGGGGCTCCAACGTGTCGACGACGCATGCCGCGGTTCTGGTGGAGATAACCGGTCGTGACATCGGTTACGGCGCACTCGTCATCGCCGGTGTCCTCGCGCTGCTGGCACTCGCCTTCGCGTTGTTGGCGGCTCGCAAGGCGCTCATCAAGACCGCGAAGACCATTGAGGACGTCAATGCGCGGGTGGGGCCGCTCATCAACAACGTCAACGCGACGGTCGAGAACGTCAATGTCGCGCTGACCCAGGTGCAGGCGTCCCTGGACGGCGTGAACAGCCAGCTCGAGCGCGTCGACTCGATAACCGGTCACGCCCAGCAGGTGTCGGGCAACGTCGCGAACCTGACGACGCTCGTGACGGCGGCCGCGACGACCCCGCTCATCAAGATCGCCTCCTTCGGGTTCGGTCTGCGAAAGGCCACCTCCAAGCGTCGCCGCGCGGAGGAGGACCGTGAGGTTCGCGACACCCTTCGACAGCGCGACGCGGCCACGAAGCGACGCGGCCTGTTCCGGAAGAAGGGCTGACGGGGGTCATGTTCAAACGCTTGCTCTGGTTGGGAATCGGAGTCGCCGTCGGCGTCGTGGTGGTCCGCAAGATCGCCCAGACCGCCGAGGCGATGTCGCCGGGCGGCATCGCCCACCGGCTGCGCGAAACCGCCGTGACTTTCGGCGATTCCGCGCGTAATTTCATGGCGGACGTGTCGGATGGCGCGGCCGAAAAGGAAGCGGAACTGCGGGCCGCGGTCGAGGCGGGAATGCCGATCGAGGAACTGCTGACCGACGAGTTCGACGACAGTGGAAGAGGAGGTTTCATCCGATGAGGACGTCTGAGATCAAGAGGCGGTTCCTGGCACACTTCGAGGCCAATGATCACACGGTGGTACCGAGCGCACCACTGCCGGCGATCGAGGACCCGAACCTGCTGTTCATCAACGCGGGCATGGTCCAGTTCGTGCCGTACTTCCTCGGCCAGCAGACGCCGCCGTGGAACCGGGCGACGTCGGTGCAGAAGTGCATCCGCACCCCCGACATCGAAGAGGTCGGCAAGACCACCCGTCACGGCACCTTCTTCCAGATGAACGGCAACTTCTCCTTCGGTGACTACTTCAAGGAGAAGGCGATCGAGCTGGCGTGGGACCTGGTGACGCGCTCCCAGGCCGACGGCGGCTACGGCTTCGACGAGAAGGTCCTCTACGCGTCCGTCTACCACGACGACGACGAGGCGATCAAGCTCTGGAAGAAGATCTCCGGCCTGCCCGACGACCGCATCGTTCGCTTGGGCAAGAAGGACAACTACTGGTCCATGGGCATCCCGGGCCCCTGCGGTCCGTGCTCCGAGATCCTCATCGACCGTGGCCCCGAGTTCGGCGCCGACCGCGATTGGGAGGCCGGCGACCGGTACATGGAGTTCTGGAACCTCGTCTTCATGCAGAACCTGCGCGGCGAGGGAACGAACAAAGAGGACTACGAGATCCTCGGGCCGCTGCCGAAGAAGAACATCGACACCGGCATGGGCCTGGAGCGGGTCGCGTACCTTCTGCAGGGCGTCAACAACATGTACGAGATCGACGAGGTCAAGCCGATCATCGACATGGCCAGCGAACTGACCGGCAAGCGCTACGGCGTCGAATCGGGTCGCAGCGCGGATTCCGCGCACCCCGACGACGTGCGTTTCCGCGTCATCGCCGACCACGTGCGCACCTCGTTGATGCTCATCGGTGACGGCGTCGTTCCGTCCAATGAGGGCCGCGGCTATGTGCTGCGTCGCATCATGCGCCGCGCGATCCGGTCGATCCGGTTGCTCGGGTTCGAGGACCGCGCGCTGCCCGAGCTGCTGCCCGTCGCGCGCGACTGCATGGCCCCGTCCTACCCCGAGCTGGCCTCGGACTTCGAGCGCATCTCGTCCTACGCCTACGGCGAGGAGGACGCGTTCCGCACGACGCTGCGTCAGGGAACGACCATTCTGGACGTAGCGGTGCAACAGACGAAGAAGTCCGGCTCCGACACGCTCGCGGGCGACCGCGCGTTCGAACTCCACGACACCTACGGCTTCCCCATCGACCTGACCTTGGAGATGGCGGCCGAGCAGGGCCTGAAGGTCGACCAGGAGGGCTTCCGCCATCTCATGGCCGAGCAGCGGCGTCGCGCGAAGGCCGACGCGCAGGCCCGCAAGACCGGTCACGCCGACCTGTCGCACTACCGAAAGCTCGTCGATGCCAACGGCCCCAGCCAATGGCTCGCCTACGAGACGCTCCGAACGGACTCACGCGTCCTCGGCATCCTCGTCGACGGCCGCCCCGAACCGATCGTCCGCCAGGGAGCGGTCGCGGAGCTGATCCTCGACAAGACGCCGTTCTACGCGGAATCCGGTGGACAACACGCCGACGCTGGCCTCATCACCGCGCCCGGCGGCGCGGCCGAGGTCATCGACGTGCAGCGGCCCATTAAGGGGCTGGTCGTGCACCAGATTCGCGTCACCGACGGGGAACTGGCGGTCGACGAGGCCGTCACCGCCGAAGTCGACCCCGAATGGCGTCTCGGCGCGCGTCAGGCGCACTCCGGAACCCACGTCGTCCACGCCGCGCTGCGCGAGGTGCTCGGCCCCTCCGCGCTCCAGTCCGGTTCGTTCAACCGCCCGGGCTACCTGCGTCTCGACTTCTCGTGGAGGTCGAAGTTGTCCGAGGCGACCCGCAGCGAGGTCGAGGAGGTCGCCAACCGTGCGGTCCGCCGCGACCTGCCCGTCGCCGTCAAGTACATGCCGCTGGCGCAGGCCCGCGAGGTCGGAGCGCTCGCCCTGTTCGGCGAGACCTACGACGAGACCGTCCGTGTCGTCGAGATCGGCGGCGAATGGTCCCGTGAGCTCTGCGGTGGCACGCACGTCGAGCACTCCGCGCAGATCGGCCCCGTCGTCGTGACGGGCGAGTCCTCGGTCGGCGCCGGTCAGCGTCGCGTCGAGGCCCTCACCGGTTTCGAGGCGTTCCAGTACCTGGCGCGCGAACGCGACCTCGTGACGTCGCTCGCCGCCGAGGTCGGGGCCCCGCGGGGAGAGCTGCCCGACAAGATCGCGGCGCTCATCCAGCGGGCGAAGGACGCGGAGAAGGAACTGGCGTCGCTGCGCGCGCAGGCGATCATGTCGAGCGCGGCCACCCACGCCGCGAACGCCAAGCAGGTCGGTGACGTGTTCGTCGCCGCGGTGCTCGCGCCGGACGGCACGAACGGCGGCGACGCGCGCACCCTGGCGATGGAGATCCGCGGAAAGCTCCCGGCCGACCGGCCCGGTGTCGCCGCGGTCGCGGCCACCGCCGGTGGCAAGGCCTCCCTCGTGGTGTGCGTGAACAAGACCGGTGTCGGTCGCGACGTGTCCGCGCAGGCGCTCGTCAAGGCGGCCCTGTCGGGTCGCGGCGGCGGCGGCGCGGAGGTCGCGCAAGGTGGCGGCGTGCCCGCCGATCAGGCGCAGGTCCTCCTCGACACCGTCGTGTCGGAGGTCGGCCCGGCGTGAGCGGTCCGCCGGTCGGACGCCGTCTCAGCGTCGACGTGGGCAAGGTGCGCGTGGGGGTCGCGGTCAGTGACCCCCACGGCATCCTCGCGTCCCCTGTGGAGACCGTGCCTCGTGACATGTCCGGTGCGGCCGCCGTTCCCACCGACATCGCGCGGATCGCGGCGATCATCGCCGAATACGAGGTCGTAGAGGTCGTCGTCGGCCTCCCGATCACGCTGTCCGGGCAGGAGAGCTTCGCCGCGATCGAGGCGCGTGCCTATGCGTCGACGCTCGAGAACGTGATCGCTCCGATACCAGTAGCCATGATGGACGAGCGGTTGACCACCGCCGTGGCGTCACGTAGGTTGGCGGAGCGCGGCGTGAAGGGTAAACGCCGCAAGGCGGTCGTGGATCAGGCGGCAGCCGTCGAGATTCTTCAGCAATGGCTGGAGCAGCGGAAGGCATAACGACGACGATGTTGGACGAACTCCCGTTCGAAACCGACGACGCCGCCCTACCACGAAGCCACCGCCGCAAGCGCGGTGGCCGTTCAGCGTTGACGCTGACTCTGGTCGTGGTGCTGCTCGGCGGGCTCGCCGTAGGCGGTTGGTGGGGATTCGACAAGGTCAAGGGCTTCTTCGGTCCTGAGGACTACGACGGCACCGGCAACGGTGAGTTCGTCGCCGTCGAAGTCGCCGAGGGAGATCTCCTCGACGACATCGGGGTGACCCTGGTCGACGCCGGAGTCGTGAAGAGCGTCCGCGCGTTCACCGAGGCCGCCGCGGAGAACCCCGCCTCCACCGGCATCCAGCCCGGCGTGTACCGGCTCCAGAAGGAGATGTCGGGAGAGGCCGCGTTGAACGCGATGCTCGACCCGTCCTCGAAGGGTTTCCCGCCGTTCACTCTCGCCGACGGCTACGAGTACTGGACGGCCTACGAGTCGCTCGCGCAGTCGACCGGCATCCCCGTCGAGGAGTTCGAGGAGGCGGGCAAGGACCCGGCCGCGCTCGGCGTTCCCGACGTGTGGTTCGAACGGCTCGACGGTCGCGACATCGCGGGAACCGTGGAGGGTTTCCTTCTGCCACAGGAATACCAGTTCGCGGGCGGTGCGACGGCCGAGTCGATCCTCACCGAGATGGTCACCGCCTTCCTCGCCTACGCGGAGGAGGTCGACTTCGTCGACCGCGCGCAGGAACTCGGCTACAGCCCGTACGAGGTGCTCGTGGTCGCGTCGCTCGCCGATGCCGAGGCGGGCACTGTGGACGACCTGGCGAAGGTCGCCCGCGTCGCGTACAACCGACTCACCCACCCCGAGTACTACTGCCGGGCCGAAGGCGTCACCAACTGCCTGGAGTTCGACTCGTCCACCAACTACGGCCTGATGCTCGCCGGTGGCGAGAAGAAGGACTCCAACGCCGTGACGTGGGACGAGCTGTCCGATGCCGACAACGAGTACTCCACGCACATTCACTCCGGTCTCCCGCCCGGCCCGATCAACAGCCCCGGCAAGGCTGCGATCGAAGGAGCCCTCAACCCCCCGACGGGCACCTGGCTGTTCTTCGTGGCCATCGACAAGGAGGGCAACTCCGAGTTCGCCTCGACTCTCGACGAGCACAACGCGAATGTGGCCGAGGCGTGCAGCAACGGCGTGCTGACGGTCGGGTGCTGATGCGGGCGGCGGTCCTCGGCTCACCGGTCGCGCATTCACTGTCTCCGCGCATCCACAACGCCGGTTACGCGGCGGCCGGGCTCACCGGATGGCGTTACACGGCGCACGAATGCGACGAGCGGCAGCTCGCCTCGTTCGTCGACGGGCTCGACGCGACCTGGGCGGGACTGTCCCTGACGATGCCGCTGAAAGAGGTCGTCCTCGACATCGCGGACGAACTGACACCGCTCGTCGCCGAACTCGGCGCCGCGAACACACTCGTCGTCCGGGATGGTCGCCGAGTCCTCCACAACACCGACGCACCCGGTCTCGTCGACGCGCTCGCCGAGACCGGCACGGTCGCCGCCGAGAAGGTCTCGATCCTCGGCTCAGGTGGGACTGCCCGCGCCGCCCTGTCGGCCGCGAAGGACCTCGGCGCGACGGAGGCGGTCGTCCACGTGCGACGGGAGTCGGCCGCGTACGCCGAGTTGGCGCCGGTCGCCGAACGCCTGGGGGTGCCTTTGATCGTGCGCCCGTGGTCGGCGATCGGTGACATCGCGGCGTCCGACGTGGTTTTCTCGACCGTCCCCAAGGGCGTGACGGACGACCTCGAGATCGACTGGCGGGCCGACACGGTCCTCTTCGACGTGCTGTACGACCCGTGGCCGACGCCGTTGGCCGCGAACGCGGCGGGGGCGGGCTGCGTCGTTCTCGACGGTCTCGCGCTCCTGTTGGCGCAGGCGGTTCGTCAGTTCGAGCTGTTCACCGGTGTCGCCGCCCCCGTCGAGGCGATGCGGGCCGCCCTCATCGGCAGGTGATCCCGCCCGAACGGTCCGGGCCGCTCACGATCGAGTTCGTTATGGTCGATCCATGACGGACCAGTTGGACGTGCACCGCCGCACCATGGCGATCGCTCAGAGCGTCGTCGATCAGGTCGAAGTCCGGCACCTCGCCCTGCCGACGCCCTGCGCCGCATGGAATCTCGGGGAACTGTTGGCGCACATGGTCGGGCAGAACCACGGCTTCGCCGCGGCCGCGCGCGGGGGAGCCGCGGATCGGGCACTGTGGGTGGACCGGCCGGTCGGCGACGATCCCGTCGGCGCGTTCCGCGTCTCGGTGTCCGATGTGGTGTCGGCCTTCGCGGAGCCCGAGTCGGTCGCGCGGGACTGGTGGCTCGCCGAGTTCAGCACCGAGCGTCGTTTCCCGGCGCAGCGCGCGATCGGCTTCCACCTGCTCGACTATCTCGTCCACGCCTGGGATGTGGCGGTGACGATCGGTGCGCCCATCGCGTTCGATCCCGACATGGAGTACGCGGTGCTGGAGGTCGCCGAGGCGATTCCCGACGGCCCTGGGAGGCTCGATCCGGGAGCGGCCTTCCGTCCCTCGATCGCGCTCGTGCGCGAGACCTCGACGCTCGACCGCATCCTGACGCTGCTCGGTAGGTCGCCGTCCTGGTCGGACGGACGTACCTGACGGGTACGTCGTCCTTCGTGGTCTGGTGTCGAGGTTCAACCGATGGTGCGCGCGTAGGGATCCCAGTCGACCGCCAGCGGTGGATTCGCCGGAACGGTCGAGGCGACCACGGTCGTCTCGCCTCGCCGAATCGCGGTGTCGATCGCGCTCATGACTTCCAGGACGTGGAGACCGAGCTCGCCGGACGCCCGCACCGGTTCTCCGGTGTGGATCGACCTCGCGAGATCGAGCACCCCGGTGCCGCGCGACGCCTTATGTCCCAGTGGTTCCAGCGAGATCGGGGGAGCGCCGCCGGTCAGATGCAGGGTGGTCGCACCGTCGAAGACGTTCGGGTCGGGGAGGACGGCCGTTCCCTCCGGGCCGGTCACCTCGACGACGCCGGAGCGGACCAGTGCCGAGTCGAAGCTGAGGACAAGTTGGGCGGCGCCGCCTTCTCGGAACTCGAGTAGCGCCGTCACGGTCGTCGGGACGGTGACGTCGAAGATGGTGCCCGCGAGCGGTCCGGCTTGGACGACGCGTTGATCCCGGGCCCTGCTGCCGAACGCGGTCACCCGGTCAACGGCGCCGAACACGGAGATCAGGGCGGACAGGTAGTAAGGCCCGATGTCGAACAGCGGCCCGGCGCCCTCCTGGAACAGGAACGCCGGGTTCGGGTGCCAGGCGTCCGGTCCGGGGGACTGGAACAGCGCCAGCGCCGTTGTGGGGCGCCCGATCCGGCCGTCGGCGATCGCGCGTCGGGCGGTTTGGATGCCGGCGCCGAGCATGGTGTCGGGGGCACAGCCGACGCGCAGTCCGCGCTGTTCGGCGAGGGCCAGCAGCGCGCGGCCCTCCTCCGGGCTCATCGCGAGCGGCTTCTCCGTCCACACGTGTTTTCCGGCGCGCAACGCCGCCGTGCTGACGGTGGCGTGGGCGGCGGGAATGGTCAGGTTGACGACGAGGTCGATGTCGTCCCGGTCGAGGAGCTCCGCGACGCCGCCGGAGGCGTCGATCCCGTGAGCCGTGGCCCGGGCGGCGGCGCGTTCCGTGTCGAGGTCGGCGACGAAGCGCACCGTGACGTCCGGGAAGGCGGTCAGGTTCGTCAGGTAGGTGTCGCTGATGACGCCCGCGCCGATGACGCCGATACCGATGCTCACGTGTCCACCTCCGTCACGAATCGAAGGCTCTTCCCGATCGCCTCCATCAAGTCGCCGTCATGGTGGTCGAACTCGATGACGCGCAAGGCGTCGGGCGCGCTGGCGAGGACGTCGGCGATGGGGACGAGCCCCTGTCCCGCTGGTACTTGCCCGGACGCGTCGTGCGCGAGCGATCCGTCCTTGATGTGGAGCGCCGTCACGCGGTCGCCGAGTCGACGGAGCAGGGTCGGGGCGGTCATTCCTCCGGCGGTCGCCCAGTACGTGTCGATCTCCAGGGCCACCTGCGGATCGAGCAGGTCGGCGAACTGTTCCAGCCCGCACCGCCCGTTGACGCGGGAGTGCGCCTCCCACCAGTGGTTGTGGTAGCCGACGCGGAGTCCGCGACGGGACGCTTCGGGGACGAGCAGGTTGAGTTCCTCGGCGAGGTTCTGGATGTCTTCGGCGTTGTCCCACAGCTCGGGTTCGCTGAACGGGGCGATGACGAGTTCGACGCCGAGGGACTCCGCGGCGTCGAAGACCTCGGCGTGGTCTACTCCGAACAGTCCAGCGTGGGCGGTTGGGATGGCGAGGCCCGTGGCTTCCTGCCCGGCTTGGATGGCGTCGTGGTGTTCGACGATTCCGTACGCCTCGACCTGCGTGAACCCGAGTTCGGCGATCCTGGTGAAGGTGTCGACGGGGTCGTTGAGCAGGGCGTCTCGTACGGAGTACAGCTGTACCGAATAGCGTTGCGGCGAGGAGTTGTCCGGCATGTCGGCTCCTTGTCTGGGCTAGTGCGCAGAAGTACATGCACCCATGTGAATCTTTATCATCATGTGGCGTGATGCGCCACCCACTCACTGTCGGTTACTCGGGAACCGTTCCGAGGCAGGGGTTCGGCGCGGGATCGGGGGCGACTGTCCATCGCGTCTCGGGTGGCGGCCCGCCTCCGGTCGTTCGGCGTCGGGCATTCGCCCTGTTCCATGAAATGTCCGTAACGGCGCCCGAATCCCATGGATCCCGTCCGCGATATTCGGGCATATCAATTCAAAGCGGACACTTCCGAAGATTCACACATCTAAATGCTCCGTACAGTGGAGAAAAGCGCCGACGAATCCCGTGGAGGCCCTTGTGACCCTGGCAGACACCCGGTCGCGTGCGAGAATCCTGTCGTTCGTGTTGCTGCTGATCGCCTCCACTCTGGTGGTGGCGCTGTCTCCCGGACGGGCCGACGCGTCCGCCAACGACATCCGCCTGAAGGTCAGCAACACCGATCCCGCCCTGATCAGCGGCCTGCGCGCCGCGCTGCCGGACGCCACAGTGTCCCAAGTGGTCGCGTCCGCGAATCGGACCGGGACGGCCTGCTCCGCCCCGGTCGTCAACCGTGCGGCGTCCTTCTGCTGGAACCCCGGCGACAGCACAGTGGAGTATTGGATGCCGCAGGGCATCACCACCAGCTCCGACGCCTACGCCGGCGGCACCGTCGACGGCAAGAAGGTCATGATCACGAGCTGGTACGACACCGGCTCCTCGGGAATCGACCGCGGTGTCCGACTGAGCTTCGTCGACCTGACGAACGCGTCGACGCCCGCGTACCGGCACATCCTGCTCGCCGAGCCGTACTGGAGCGGGTCGCAGCCGAACTTCCGTCGCGTCGCCGCGCACGCGGGAGGCCTGGTCTGGTACGGCGACAAGCTGTACGTCAACGACACCTACGACGGCATGCGAGTCTTCGACATGGACGACCTGGTCAAGGTGACGACGGGCGACGCGACCAAGATCGGCCGCCAGTCCGACGGTCGATACATGGCGCACGACTACCAGTACGTGCTGCCGCAGTCCGCGCGCTACGTGCCGAGCACCACCGGGACCGAGCCACAGCTGCGGTACTCGCAGACCTCGCTCGACCGCACCACCTCGCCCGACAGCCTCGTCGTCAGCGAGTACGGCAACCCCGGCGACGGCACCCGCATCGTCCGGTTCAACCTCAACGAGGGTGGAAAGCTGATCCAGGCCGACGCCGACGGTTACGCCAGGGCCGATTGGTCCTATGTGACCTCATTTCGCAGCGTGCAGGGCGCGACGGCCGTCAACGGCACGTTCTACGCCTTCCGGAGCAACGGCGAATCCACAAAGGGTGATCTCATCACCTGGCGGCAGGGCGAGTACGCGACGATCAACGCCGGAGCGTTGCCGATCGGCCCCGAAGACGTCAGCTACTGGGCCCAGACGGGCTTCCTTTGGGGCTCCACCGAGTATCCCGGCAAACGCTACGTCTTCGCGACGCGTCTGTCGGCGTGGTAGGACGACCGGTGCGGGCACACGGCGACCGGCCCGCACCGGTTCCCTCCGCTCGGCGTGTCGGGAGGACGTGAGCGCGTTCGTCGGTATCGTCGAACGACGTATCGCCGAGACGGCGCCAACGTCCGCCCCGTGACGAAGGGACTCCCATGACCCCACCTTCGGGCGTGACCCGTCGGGGCGCCCTGTGCGCGGCCTTCGGCGCGTCGGCGTCGATGCTTCTCGGCGCCTGCGGGGGAGGAGACGACGGCGGGGACGCCGGTCCCACCGCGTCGCGAAACCCCGATGTCGCGATCGCCGCCGTCGAGGAGATCGACATCGGCGGTGGGATCGTGACGGACGACCTCGTCGTGGTCCGCCCAGACGCGGAGACCGTCCGCGCGTTCCTGCGGGCCTGCCCGCATCAGGGCAACAACGTCGACCCCCCGGCCGACGGCACGATCATCTGCCCGGCGCACGGTTCCCGCTTCAACTCCGCCGACGGGGCGCTGCTGAGCGGTCCGGCGACCACCGGGCTGACCAAGGTCCAGGTGCGCGTCGAGGACGGCGAGGTCTTCCCCGCGAAGTGATCGCGGCGGGGTCCCCTGGAACACGGGCGGGCCGTCGGCACATGGTCCGTGGCGTTGTCGAACCCAACACGCGGTTCGTGATCGGACGGCGGCCCTTCACGACCGTTTCGCGAATCCGATCGGCGGCGGCGCCCGTTCTCGTCACCGGCGGTTCGCCGCTCGCCCGCCTCCGAGACGTCGCCGTGGTGGCCGTCACCGGCCGTTCCGGAATATCGACGCCGATCGGGTCGCTGCCCTGAAGTGGCGCCGTGTCGGCGGCGCCACCATGGCCATGCCCCGTCCACCGGGTCGCGCCGAGCGGTCCGGGGTCGACGTCAGGAGAACCCTTGAGCGACAACGCACACCCGATCCGCGCCACCGCCGTCGGAGACGCCCCCGTTCCGCTGTCGATCCTCGACCTCGCGACGGTCAGCACCGGCAGCACCGCGACCGCGGCGCTCCGAGCGTCCGCCGCCGTCGCCCGACTCGCGGATCGCCGAGGCTTCGCTCGCCTGTGGGTCGCCGAGCACCACTCGATGCCCGGCATCGCCAGCTCATCGCCCGCTGTCCTGCTCGCCCACCTCGCGGCCGGCACCGAACGCATCAGGCTCGGCTCCGGCGGCGTGATGCTGCCGAACCACGCCCCGCTCGTCGTCGCCGAACAGTTCGGCACCCTCGAAGCGCTCGCGCCCGGTCGCATCGACCTCGGTCTCGGCCGCGCCCCTGGCACCGACCGCGCGACGGCCGCGGCGCTCCGCCGTCAGGCCAACCCCGCCGCCGACGACTTCGACGAACAGCTCGCGGAGCTCATCGGCTTCCTCGACGACTCGTACCCGGCCGGCCACCCCTACGCGCGCATCCACGCCGTGCCCGGGCCCGTCCAGGTACCCGACGGGCATCCCGTCTCCCGTCCGCCGATCTGGCTCCTCGGCTCCAGCGGTTACAGCGCGCAGTTGTCGGCGAAGCTCGGGATGCCGTTCGCGTTCGCGCATCACTTCTCCGCCCAGAACACGCTGCCCGCGCTGGCGCTGTACAGGGAGCACTTCACGCCGTCCGACGACCTGGCCGCGCCCTACGCGGTCGTCGCCGCGAGCGTCGTGGCCGCCGACACGGACGACGAGGCACGACGGCTCGCCCGGACGATGGGTCTGGCCATGCTGCGCGTGCGCACCGGGACACCGGGCCTGATGCCGACTCCGGAGGAGGCCGAGTCGTACCCCTACAGTCCGGCGGAGGCCGACTTCATCGAGGCCTGGCTGTCCAATGTGATCTATGGTGGTCCGGCGCGCGTCCGCGAGGGTGTCGAGGAACTCGTGGAACGCACCGGCTCCGACGAGTTGATGATCGTCAGCAACGTCCATGGCGACGAGACGCGGCTACGGTCGACCGAACTGATCGCCGACGCGTTCAAGCTGCCGACCTGACTCGGGACTGGCGGTGTCGCTCGGTACCGGCATCAGCGTCCGGTTCGACAGCGAATCACTCGTCGAACCAGTCCCGGCTGTCCGGCCGCAACAGCATGACGAACGCGATGAAACCGGCCACGCCGAGCGCCAGGACACAGTTCAACGCGGGGATGTTCAACACGCCGAGCAGGATCAACGGCGCCTCCGCGGCGAGACTGATCGCTCGAACGCGTCGGGATCGGCCCGGGAACTTCACCGCCGCGATACCCAGCACCAGCCCGAACACGGCGAGCACGATCGCCTGCGTCCACGCGGCGCCGTACGGTACGTCGGCGTGCGAGGCGAGGTTGAACTCGTCCTTGAGCGCCGCTTCGCTCAGCCCTTGGATGCGGACGATCGTTCCGACCTCGAGCATGCTCCACGCGAGTGTTCCCGTCGCCTGCACCCACACCAGGATGCGGGTGAGCCGGATCGATCCCGGCATGGGTTCGGTGCTCTCGGGGGATCGGGACGTCACGAGCGGCACTCCTAAGCGCGAATCATGAGTGGAGGCGACGTGCCCGGGCGTGGCACGTCGCCGTCCGCTGGTCTTCGAGGTCGCGTCTTCTCGAGCGACCGCGATGGTGCGGGAACACTGTGAGCGGCGTCGAGAAACGCCCACACGTCGAAACGGCGGCGTGTGGATCGTTCCGCGTCGTCGATCGCTCCTAGTGGCCGAACCAGCGGCGCGCGACCCGGCCGGTGAGCGAGAAGAACACCACCAGTCCTGGGATCGCGAGGCCGATGACGGCGAACCAGTTGAAGCCCTTGACGCCCGCCCACACGAGGCCGGCGGTGGCGCCGAGCTCGATGATGAGCAGCAGCACCCACAGCAGTCGCCACTGGTAGCGCATGCAGAACGACAGCAGCAGCATGACGACGGCGCCGATGCCGAGGGCGAACCCCGCGCGGTACACGCCGTTGGCGATAAGCTCGGGTACGAGGCTGGGCGCCTGCGTCTGCGCGATCGCGAACCCACCACCAAGCAGAATCGCCAGCAGCGCCTGAACCCAGATCGCGCGTCTCGCGGTCTTCGCAGACGGCGGCATTGGGTTGAGTGGCTTGGCCATTGGGCGCTCCTTGAACGAGGGCTAGTTCTTGCCTGAGCAGGTTAGCGGGTGTCTATGTATAACGACCATGCGACCCTGGTCACGTGCTGGTCGGACCCTTTGTCCTGTTCGTACCGGGTCGGCTCGTGACGACGGCTCACCGGAGTCGATCACCGGTGCGGCCGGCGACGAGGGCGGTGAGGATCGCGTCGATCGCGAAGGCCGTCGCGTAGGGAAGATCCACATTGATGTCATCGAGGAGCCACTGCACCTGGAGGCCGTCCATGACACCGATGATCGCGGCGGCGGCCGTGTCGAGGTCGCGCTGTGACGGCGGGCGTTCCGGGTCGCAGACCTGGGCGAGGGACCGCGCGATCATCTCCCGCAGGCCGACGAACCGCCGCCGGAAGTAGTCCTGGGCGGGGTGGTCGTCCGTCACCGAATCCGCCGACAGCACCGCGTACGTCTGGACGATGCCCGGGCGGGTGGCGTTGAGACGCGCGGTGTCGACGAGATGCCGAAACAGCGGCATCCCCTCCGGCGGGTGGTGTCCTTCGAGGCTCTCGACGTCGACCTCGTCTCGGTAGTCGAGCACTTCGAGCAGCAGTTGGTTCTTCGATCCGAAGTGGTGCAGGATCCCTGCGTGCGTCATCCCCACCTGCTCGGCGATCTCGCCGAGCGATCCGCTCTTGTAACCACGCGCCCCGAACACGTCCATCGCCGCGCGAAGGATCTCCGCGCGCCGGGCCGCCGTGCGGCGTTCGCGCAGACTGCGCGCGTCGACGCCTTTGGGACCTGACGCGGGCGCTGAATCAGCTTGGGGCATGGCAATACCTTAAGAGTTGCGTGGGACAGAAGGACGCGCGGCGGACCGGACGGGGCGACCGTCATCGGGCGCCGATGATGTCCGGCAGTGGTGTGGACCGGCCAGCGTGGTGGAGGCAGGCCGCCTGGCGAGGCGATCCCTCATCGGGGCGAAGCAGCGTCGGCGGGGTGTCCGCGCACTCGTCGAGGACGACCGGGCAGCGGGCGGCGAAGGCGCAACCACGAGGCAGGGCCGCCAGGTCGGGCGGCGAACCGGGGATCCCGCCGAGTTCGCGACGCGGACCGTGCAACGGCGGGAAGGAGTGCAGGAGCCCGTGCGTGTACGGGTGGCGGGGTCGGTGCCGGACGTCGCGCGCGGGGGCGTCCTCGATGATCACACCGGCGTACATGATCGCGATCCGGTCGGCGAGCTCGATGAGGAGCGAGACGTCGTGCGTGATGAATATGACGGAGAATCCCAGCTCGGTTCGCAGCCGGGTGAGCTGTTCGACGATCTGCCGTTGCATCACGACATCGAGCGCGGTCGTCGGCTCGTCCATGATGACGACCTGCGGTTCCAGCGCGAGGGCCATCGCGATCATGACGCGCTGCCGCATGCCGCCGGAGAGCTGGTGCGGGTAGCTCGACATGCGGTCTGCGGAGATTCCCACCATGTCGAGCAGTTCGGCGGCACGGGCGCGGTGTTCCTTGGCCCGTTGGCCCGGCCGGTGCGCGGCGATCGCGTCGATCAGCTGCCGTCCGATCCGGTACACGGGGTTGAGGGCGTTCATGGCGCCCTGGAAGACGATCGCCGTATCGTCCCATCGACTCCTTCGAAGTTCCTCATCGGACAGTTCGAGGAGGTCGAATCGCCGATCGTCGCGCTGGCTCGTGAAGATCACCTCGCCTCCGGTGATGAGACCCGGAGGCGGCAGGAGTCGGGTCGACGCGTAGGCCAGTGTGGACTTGCCGCAGCCGGACTCCCCGGCGATGCCGAGTACCTCGCCCGCTCGCAGCGTCAGGTCGACGTCGCGCAGCACGTGTACCGCGCGGTCGTCGTATCCGTAGTGGACGTTGAGGCCCTTGATCTGCAGCACCGGGGCCTTGGCCGTGTCATTCATCGGTTGCCTTTCGATCCGCGCGGCCCGTCGGCCGATACACCGGGGTGAACCCGACGCGCGCCTTGATGTTCTTGGCGCGCAACAACTTCGCGTCACGGCCGGTGGTACGCAGCCGTGGGTTGACGAACTCGTCGATGCCGAAGTTGATGAGCGTGAGCGAAGTGCCGATCGCGGCGATGCACAGTCCGGCCGGAACGAACCACCACCACGCGCCCCGAGCGAGCGCCTGCTCGCTCTGCGCCCAGAACAGGATCGTTCCCCAGTTCCAGTCGGAGATGCTCGTGACGCCGATGAACGCGAGCGTCACCTCCGACAGGATCGCGAAGATGACGGTGCCGACGAAACCGGCGGCGATGACCGCCGTCAGGTTCGGCATGATCTCGAACAGGATGAGTCTCGGCGTCGACTCCCCGCAGGCTCGGGCGGCCTCGACGAAGTCGCGACGCCGCAGCGACAGCGTTTGCGCGCGCAGTACCCGTGCGCCCCACGCCCAGCCGGTGAGGGAGATGACCAAGGCGACGGTGATGCCGCCCGCGTCGGGCAGTTGTCCGGCGATGATGATGATCAGCGGCAGCGCGGGGATGACGAGGAAGACGTTCGACACGAGCGAGCCGATCTCGTCGGCCACACCGCCGAGAAACCCCGACGTGACGCCGACCAGCACCGACAGCGTCGTCGCGAACACCCCCGCGAGCAGACCGACGACCATGACGCCGCGAGTGCCGACGAGCAGCTGGGACAGCAGATCCTGGCCGGTGCTCGTCGTTCCCAGGGGATGAGCGAGGGACGGTGGTTGGAGGACGTCGTCGGACAGTTGGGCCGGATCGTAGGGGGCCAGCAATTCTCCGAAGATCGCGATGAACACGAAGAACCCGAAGATCGTGAGTCCGATGATGGTCTTGCGATTGCGGAAGAACAGCAGGCGGTTCGCCTGTGTTGAGGGAGTGGTGACGTCCTCCGCGGCGGTCAGTCCGACCGGTTGTGCGGCCATGATGGGTCAGCCCTCCTGTCGGGTTCGCGGGTCGAGCACGGCGTAGACGATGTCGGCGAACATGTTCGCCACGAGCACCGACAACGTGATGATGAGGAACACGCCCTGCATGAGGGGATAGTCCTTCGCCAGCACCGCCTGGTACAGCACGTATCCGATGCCGGGGTAGGAGAAGACCATCTCCGTGACGAGGGTGCCGCCGACGATGAAACCGAGTGACAGCGCGAAACCGGCCACATTGGGCAGGACGGCGTTGCGCGCCGCGTACCCGAACATCACCCGACGCTCGCTGAGTCCCTTCGCGTGCGCCACCGTCACATAGTCCTCACTGGAGACGGTCACCATCATGTTGCGCATGCCGAGGATCCAGCCGGAGGCCGAGCTGATCACGATGGTGAACGCGGGCAGAGTTCCGTGGTAGATCGCCGAACCGACGAACTCGGCGTTCCAGGATGGAATGAGCGCGCCGTCGTAGCCGCCGGACGCCGGGAAGACCTGCCAGGTCACCGCGAACAGGGCGATGGCGATGAGGCCGAGCCAGAAGTACGGGATGGCGGAGAAGAAGTTCGCCACGGGCAGCAGCCCGTCGGATCGCCCGCCTCGACGCCATCCGATGTAGACGCCCGCGAGTGTGCCGATCGCGAAGCTGATCGCCGTCGCGATCCCGACCAGGATCAAAGTCCACGGTAGACTCTGCGCGACGACGTCGCCGACCGGCGTGGGGAAGAACGAGAACGACAACCCGAAGTCCCCGGCGAACAGATTGCCCCAGTACTCGACGTACTGATCCCACATCGAGCTCTCCTTGTCGAGCCCGAACAGGACGTACAGCGACTCCGTGGCATCGGTCGACAGCTGACCCTGGTAGCGGATCAGCAGCGACTGCACCGGATCGCCCGGCATCATCCGGGGGATCAGGAAGTTCAACGTGATCGCGGCCCACGCCGTCACCACGTAGAAGATCGCCCGGCGAACGAAATACCTCACGACGCCTCCTCTGTCGTGCCGTCCTCGCCGGTGGAGGCCTCGTACAGCCAGCACGCGGCGGTTCCACCGGGGACCGGCAACAACGGTGGCGCCTCGACCGAACAGCGCGCCATCGCCTGTGGACACCGGGGATGGAAACGGCAGCCCGACGGCGGTGAGATCAGACTCGGCGGCTCTCCGGCCGATGTGGGCGGCCGCTCGACGTCGAGCGCGTCCGGGTCGGGAGCGGACGCGACCAGCAGCCGCGTGTACGGGTGCGCGGGGGCCTGGGTCACCCGTTCGCTGTCGCCGTGTTCGACGATCCGACCCGCGTACATCACGATCGTCTCGTCCGCGAAGTACCGCGCGGAGGCGATGTCGTGTGTGATGTACAAGATGGCCAGACTGAGCTCGTCCTTCAACTCCTGCAACAGGTTCAGGACCCCCAGCCGGATCGACACGTCGAGCATCGACACCGGTTCGTCGGCCAGCAGCACCTCCGGTCGGGCTCCCAGCGCCCGGGCGATCGCCACGCGCTGCCGCTGTCCGCCGGACAGCTCGTGCGGGAACTTGTCGACGTAGCGGCTCGCGGGAGTCAGGTGCACCTGTTCCAGGAGGCCAGTGAGCATGGCCTCCCGCTGCGCCCGGTTCGCCTTCGGGTGGTGGATCCGGATCGCGCGCCGGAGTGTGTACCCGATCGTGTGGATCGGATTCAGCGACGCGAACGGGTCCTGGAAGATCATCTGAACGCTGCGGCAGTACCGCCGGAACCGGCGTCCACCCCGTACTCTCACGGCCTCGCCGCGCAGCACTACCTCGCCGCGGGTCGACGGATACAGCTGCGCCAGCAGCCTGGCCACCGTCGACTTCCCGGACCCCGACTCACCGACCAACGCCAGCACCCTGCCCCGGTGCAGGTCCAGGGACACGTCGTCGACGGCACGCACCACGGCTCGCCGCCCGCGGGCACCGCGTACGACGAAACTCTTCGCCAGTCCCACCGCTCTCAGCACGGGGCTCGCGTCGGGCGCGCCCTCGGGCGCGACGGCTCCTGCCATCTCGATCACGTCGTCAGTCATGGCCGCACTCCGTCGTGACATCGGAACGCCACGGCGCCCAGAAATCGACAATCATGGGAACGTTCGCCTGTCTGTCCACAAAAGCTCAACTATGGATGGTGAGGTGGCGGTGCCGTCGCCGCGATGCGAGAACGACGACGAAGGCCGCCACCGGTCCGATGCGTCAGCCTGCGGGCTTGAGTCGCGTGAGAATCAGGGACGCGCTCGCCTGCGTCGGTTGGGGGGCTGCGTAAGGGTCGTCCTCCGACGGCCAGCCGACCCAGTGCTTCGTCGAGTACTCGGCGCCGATCGGGCCCGCGACCAGTGGAATCACCGGCACGTCCTCGACCATGATCTGCTGGAGGGTCTCCAGCGCCGCCGTCAGCTCGGCCTCGTCGGTCGAGGACGCGTAGGTCTCGATCGCCTTCGTCGCCTCGTCGTTCTCGTAGCGGCCGAAGTTCCAGGTCGCGGACTCGCCGATCTCGCGGTACTGCTTGCCGTCCATGATGTTGGCGAAGATGTCCCACGGCGTGAAGCCGGTGTTCGTCCAATGCAGACTGGCGTCGAAGTCGCCCTCGGCCATCGCGACGTTCCAGTTGTCGACGGTCGGGTTCTCGACCTTCGCCTCGACGCCGATCTCCTTGAGATTGTCCGCGATGATCTGGAGGCTCGCCAGGTAGTCCGACCAGCCGGACGGGTCGATGAGCGTGATGGACACCGGGTCGCCGTCGGGGTCGATGAGCGTGTCGCCGTCGTAGGTGAACCCGCCCTCGGTGAGGACCTCCTTCGCGCCCTCGACATCGACCTTCGCGACCGCGTCCTTGTACTCGGCGGCGATGAACGCGTCACCGGCCGGGCGGGGAATCCCGGTCAGACTCTCGATCAGCGGGTACAGTCGGGACTCGCCCTGGACGTGCACCGTCTCCCGGTTGATGACCATGTTCATCGCCTTGCGGAACGCGAGCTGGTCGAAGGGCTTGCGCTTGTGGTTCAGCCACAGGGCGTGGATGCCGAGACCAGACGGGAACCACAGGTTGTTGTTCTCCGGGTCCTTGTCGATGTAGATCTTCTCGTAGTCCGGCATGAACACATAGGACCACTGGCAGGCACCGGACACGAGGGCCGTCGTCTGCGCGTTGTTGTCGTTGTAGGACGTGTACCGCACCTCGGGCACCTCGAGTTCGCCGCCCCAGTAGTCCTTGTTGGCCACCATGGTGACCGCCTGAGCCGTCCACGACTTCAGCGTGTACGGGCCGGTCCCGATCGGACTCTTCACGGTGTCCTCGACCGGATTGTCGATCTTGGACCACAAGTGCTCGGGAACGATGAAGACGTTGATGATCTTCTGCTGGTTGATCAACTGGGGGCGTTCGAAGGTGAGGGTCACGGTGTCGTCGGCGGCGGTCACGTCCACGTAGGGAATCGCCTCGCCGTTGAACGCCTCGTTGTCCTTGATCAGGTTGTAGGTGAACGCGACGTCCCCGGCCGTGAAGTCGGTGCCGTCGGACCACTTCACGTCCTTGCGCACCGTGATCTCGAGGTTCGTGTAGTCCTCGTTCCACGCCCATTCCGTCGCCAGCCACGGTGTCGGCTCCGACGCCGGGTCGATCTGGTTGACGTGCGCCAACGGCTCGTACATCAGGAAGCGGTAGCCGAGCGAGTTCGCCGATGAACCCGGCGAGAACGGGTTGTTGTTGTGGGTCTGGGTGCTGTTGGGCATTCCGACGGTCAGCACGCTGCCGCCGCCGCTCGAATCGCCGCTACAGCCGGCGGTGAGCCCGGTCAGCGTTCCGGCCGCGGCGGCACCTCCCAGCAGTTTGAGTGTGGTGCGTCGTTTCATGGCAAGGTCTCCTCAGCGGGATGTGGGGGGCAACTCATCGTTGAAGGGAGGTCGACAGTCGAATGTCGACAAGGGATCGGCCGACGTGGATTCCATATCGGCCCGAAGGAACCCGCCAATCCGCGGAATCCGTGTCCCAGACGGCGAAGTCACGCTGCCGGATGCGCACGGTGGTCGCGACGGTCTGACCAGGTTCGGCGTTGATGACGGTGAACCCGGCGAGCCACCGCACGGGTCGTCCGGGTTGGGCGCCCTCGGCGTCCAAATAGGCTTGGATCACCTCGTGGCCGGCGCGGGCCCCGACGTTCTCCACGGTGACGTTCAGATCGACGCCGCCGTCTTCGGTTGGCGTGACCGTCACGTCGTGATAGCGCCAGTCGGTCCAGCCGAGTCCGTGGCCGAAGGGCGCGGCGGGAGTGGTGTCGTTCCGCAGGTATCCGCGGTATCCGATATGGATTCCATCTTGATACTCGACGATGTTGTCGACGGGTATCGCGTTCGGGACGGGGACGTCCGCCTCGTCGGCGGGGAGCGTCCACGGCAAGCGGCCGCTCGGCTCCGTCCGCCCGGTGAGGATGTCCGCGATCGCGTGGCCGCATTCCTGTCCGGGGAACCAGGACCACAGCACGGTCGAGACCTCCGTCAACCAGGGCAGCAGGACCGGAGCGCCCGCGTTGACGATGACGATCGTGTTCGGGTTGGCGGCGGAGACGCGCCGGACCAGTTCGTCCTGGCGGCCGGGGAGCGAGAGGCCGGGGCGATCCCAACCCTCCGACTCGACCTCGTTGTTGGTGCCGACGATGACGACGGCGAGCTCCGCGTTCGCCGCCGCCGTGACGGCCTCCGCGATCTCCTCCTCGACCGACGGCCCCGGCGGGATGTGCCGCAGCACCATCCGACAGAACCGTCCCCAGCCTTCGGCCTCGATGACGCCGAGCTCCGTGACGATCTCGACGGAGCGGGAGACGTCCAGGTCGACGGTGTGCCCGTGCGACGGTGGCGCGTTGACGCTCGAGTTGAGGATGACGTCGTTCCCGGCCGGATGATCGCCGCGCGCGACGATCGCGCCGTCCACGCTGACGGTGAAGGTGCCGACGGCGCCGAGTCCGAGCCAATGCGTTCCCGCCGTGAGGTTCGCCGTCGCGCGAACGCGCGCCCGTGTCGTGGCCCGAGGGATGTCGCGCAGCCACAGGTTCGGCCGGTCCGCCGTCGTGGACGCGATGACGGAGCCGTCGACGTCGACGAACTCGACGATCATCGGTCCGTCGAGGATGTCCGTGTCGATCTCCGGCGAGTGTGGACGCGCGTATCCACCGCGGTGGACGGTCAGCTCACGGTCGGGGCCGAGCGCCTCGCGAAGCCCCGTTTCCGGGCTGACGACGAGATCCGGGTTGACGTGCGCGCTCCCGCCGCCCTGGAGGAAGGTGTCGACGGCGTTCGGCCCGATGAGGGCGACCCTGCGCAACCGCTCCACCGCCTGGGGAAGCGCGTCACGGTCGTTCTTGATGACCACCGTGGACCGGGCGGCGAACTCGCGTAGGAGCGCGCGGGCGTCGACGTCCGGCGGAGTGATCGGGGGAGCGTCGAAGGCGCCGACGCGATGTCCGAGCCGCAGGATTCGACGCACCTTGTCGTCGATGACGGCCTCGTCGACCTCACCCGTCTCGACGGCGCGCAGGAGCGCGTCCTCCCAAGGGCCGCCCTTGCCGGGCATCACCAGGTCGAGCCCCGCGTTGGCGGACGGGACCGTGGTTCGAGCGGCCGTCCAGTCGCTGACGACGACCCCGTCGAAACCCCATTCGTCCTTGAGCAGGCCGGTGAGTAGCCGGGAGTGGTCGGTGGCGGAGTTGACCTCGCCGTCGAAGTCGAGTGCGTTGTAGGCGGCCATCACCATCCACACGCCTGCGTCCACGGCCCCCTCGAACGGCATGAGGTACAGCTCGCGGAGGGTCCGTTCGTCCATCGTGGCGACGTACTCGGTGCGGGCGGTCTCGGACTCGTTGCCCACGAAGTGTTTGACGCAAGCGCCCACGCCGTGCCGCTGCATCGTCTCGATCAGGGTCACGGCGATGTCGGTCGTCAGTCGGGGGTCTTCCGAGTAGCACTCGAAGTGGCGCCCGCCAACAGGTGTGCGGTGCAGGTTGACGACGGGCGCGAGGACGACGTCGACGTCGTGGCGGCGCGCTTCGGCGGCGAACAGCGCTCCGAGGCGCGACGCGAGGTCGCGGTCCCAGGTCGCGGCGAGCGCGGTCGGGGACGGGAAGGACGCGGAGGTCTCGTCGGAGGAGTCCCGCACGCCCCGGACGCCGGCGGGCCCGTCGGACATGGCGACGGCGCGCATTCCGATGGCGTCCAAGGGATACAGCTTCCAAGGCCCGGATCCGGTGAGGATGCGCACCTTGTCGGACAGGGTGAGCGTCGTCAGCTGTGCGGAGATGACCTCGTCGGACACGGGCGACGCGGGGCGTGGGTTCACGGCTGCTCCGGGGGTGATCGAACGGGGCCGACAGCACCGAGGGACTGTCGGCTGTGGTCATCGCCGTCGACTCGATGAGGGTGGTCGATGTCGCTGCGATGTCGGTCACGTTAACAGACTGACTGACAGGTCAGTAAGTGAACTGGGTCACGATTTGGTAGCGGTTTCCCCATAGGGTGCCACGTTCCGGACGCTTTCGCTCGCTCGCGCACAGTGCCGCCGACGTCGGACCGTGGTCGACGTCGGCGGCGGGATCGCTCGGGGCGCAGGGGTGTGACCTATGCGGACACTCTGATGTAGTCGATGACCATCGACTGCGGGAACTGGGTGCTTCCATCGGGCGGGCCGGGCCAGTGGCCGCCGACGGCGAGGTTGATGATGATGAAGAACGGCTGGTGGAACGGCCACGGGTTGCCGCCCGCGTCGGCTGGCGTCTTCCGCGAGTACTCGACTCCGTCGATGGACCACGCGATGTGGTCGGGCGTCCAGTCGACGGCGAAGGTGTGGAAGCCGTCGGTGAACCGTTCCCCGTTTGGCAGTGTGTACGAGCCGGTCAGCGGGCTCCCGCCGGAGTATCCGGGGCCGTGAAGACTACCGTGGACGGTCGACGGCTGGCTGCCGATGTTCTCCATGATGTCGATCTCGCCGCAGTCCGGCCACGGCACCCCGTGGCGGATGTTCTCGCCGAGCATCCAGAACGCCGGCCAGATCCCCTGTCCGACGGGGACCTTGATCCGGGCCTCGAAGTGTCCGTACTGTCGGGTGAACTTGTCCGCCGTGATCAGACGCGCCGAGGTGTACTCACAACGTCCATAGTGGCACTGGTAGTCGGCGGGGTTCTCCCGGCGAGCCGTGATCACGAGATTTCCGTTGCCGTCGAGCGCGGCGTTGTCGGTGCTGTTGGTGTAGTACTGGAGTTCCGCGTTGCCGCCACCGTCGCCGTTGACCTCGTGCGTCCAGTTGGCGGGGTTCGGCGGCGTGCCGGGGGCGCCGTCGAATTCGTCGGACCACACGACCTCACGGATGTTCGCGTCGGGCGCGTCGGCGTTCGCCTGTGGACTGAGAGTCGCCACTAGCACCGCGGCGATCGCGAAGACGAGTGGCACCGCGCGGGTGCGGATGGAGCGGGCATACATGGTCATACCTTTCTGTGTGGACGCGCCTCAACCGGCCGAGACGGTGAGACGCCGGGGGTTTCCGTCGTGCGCGGCCCCGGATTCGTCGGGCTGGCCGTCCGGCCGCACGTCGTCGTACGGGAACGCGTAGCCGATGGGGGAGTTGGCGTGCACGATTCGGGAGTAGTGGTTCGTGATCGGGGTCTGGTAGTAGTCGGCGGCGGTCGCGCCGTTCGGCTGGTCGGCGATGTCGAGGATCGTCGAGCGATTGAACGCGGCCGCGATGCGCGCGAGCAGTCCCTTCTTCGCGTCCGGGTCGGCCGGGTTGTTGGCGAATGGGCCCGAATTGCACGTGAATATGTCGGAGGCGTTCGGCCTGATGAAGGTGTGACCACCGTTGAACGTCAACGTGTCGCCGACGACGCGTCCGGTGTAGATTCCGCCTCCACCCTGGACGTCGACGCGCAGATCCGTGTCCCGGTACTTGTTCCACACGGAATCCACATAGGGCGTCCACAGTGATGCGAAGCGGTCACCGGTGAGGTTCTGAGGGGAGATGGCGCGCAGCACCCCGCCGCCGTCACCGGCCAGCACGAGCTCGTTCCACGGCAGACCGTCGGCCGCCGCCTGTGCTTGGAGGTCGGATGCGATGGCGTCGACGGCGCCGTCCGGCAGCGCCGCGACGGTGTGCGTGCCGTCGCCCTCGAGCGTCAGACCGATCGGCAGTGCCGTCACCAGATCGACGTAGCTGATGTTGACGTATATCTGAACGTCGTTGAACGTGAACTCGCAGAACGACCAGATCTTGTGATAGTTGGAGTCCGCCGGGTTGACGAAGGCCGGTTCGACGAGGGCCGGGCCGGGGTTGACGAAGAAGTCGAGCGTGTCGTCGGCGACGAAGTAGATGCGCGCCCCGTACATGCGCGGCAAGGTGAGGACTGTGGACGAACCGACGGGGATGGCGCAGTCCACCGGCAGCGGAGTCTGGGGCGCTCCGGGGTTCTCGAGGTAGTAGACGGAGGAGTCGGCGCGCAGCAGCATCCAGCGGTTGGTGCCGAACTCGCGACCGGTGACGTAGGCGTTGAGCGCGGTTCCGCCCCGGTTCTCGAGGGCGAGTTCGCAGGTTTCGGGGGAGTTGACGCGGTTGGCGCTCGCGGCCCCGGTCCACAGTGATGTGGACAGCGACGCGAGTGCGCCGGCGCCGGTCGCGGCGAAGAGTCGTCGACGGGAAAGCATTGAAACAGCTCCATGTATCGATGTGATGGGTACTCGCATCCGAATGCGATGTGCGTCACAGTATCACGGTTACTGACTTGTTAGTAAGTCTTTGTGGGGACGTTTCGCCCCGATTTCATTGCCCGACAGGCGAATTGCGAAGCCACTGGAGGTCGTGACAGTGGCATTCCGTTCCCGCGTGGTCACCATCGAACCCCGCGATTGGGTCAGAATGGGACGGGCGGGGGGCAAGGCACGACCTACCGAAAGGCCAGCCATGGACCTGATGCAGTTCCGTCGGGACGGTTACGTCGTCCTACGCAACGCCGTCGATCCCGATCTCCTGCAGCCCTTCATAGACGTGTTGTCCGCGCGAGTGGCCGCCGTCGCCGAGGAACGCCACCGTTCCGGTCTCGTCCCATCCACATTCGACGAACTCGACTTCGACGAGCGCATCGCCGCCGTCTACTCCACAGGGGGCTTCGTCATGCGGGACTGGCGTCAACACCTCCGCTGCCGCGAGTACCACGACATCGTCACCTCCCCGCAGCTGACCGATCCGCTGTCCACACTCATCGGCGGTGAGATCACCTACCAGGGCAACTCCCACCTGCGCCCGCACCTGCCGCGCCACCTCGACCGGCTTCCCTGGCATCAGGACGCGCAGTTCTACGGCCCGGGCATCGACGGCATGCTGTGGAACATGGTCCAGGTGTGGCTGCCCCTGTCGGACGCGCCCGTTGACGGCGGCTGCATGGCCGTCGTCCCCGGCAGCCACCGCTGGGGGCCGATTCCGCTTCCCGACGGTCGCCCCGTCACCGTCACCACCGAACCCGAGGCCGTCTACGCCGCGACGGGCGCCCGCGTTCGCTTCGAACCGACGGCCCTGTTGCCGATGCGCAAGGGCGACCTACTTCTGTTCACGAACACCTTGGCGCACACGGGAACCGAGAACCGTAGCGGCAAGGTCCGATGGAGCGTCGACCTTCGTTTCGAAGCCACCGAGGGGAACCGGTCGCTGACGGCGGCCGAGGAGCGCGCCTACGAAGTGACCCGCCAACGCCAGTCAAGCCGCGCGGCGGCCCCACTGCGCGTCCGGGGCGCCGACGGGCCCGAACCCTGGAACGTCTGGCGCCGCCGCCTCGCCACCGGGTCCTGAACGCGCGTCCGACGACGCGGATCGGCCCAGAGTGCGCGGATCATCGATGGCGCGAGCAGGCCGCCCACACGAGGATCCGGACCGTGCGCCACATCCGGAAGCGCCGAGCCGAGACGATGGGACCTCGATCACGTTGGTGCGTCGAGAGCCGTTCCAAGGCAAGTCGTGACGTAGATTCGCCACGGCCGATCCCAACCCTCGTCCCACGACGGTCGGCCCCGCCAGGCACCATCCGACCCCCGAGAAGGAGACCTCCATGCCCACCATCGGGGTACTCGCCCTGCAAGGCGACGTCGTCGAGCACATGGCCGCGCTCGCCGAACTCGGCACGATCGCGCGCCCGGTCCGCCGTCCCGAGGAACTCGCCGACGTCGACGCGCTCGTCATTCCCGGCGGTGAGTCCACGACGATGAGCAAACTCCTCGTCTCCTTCGAAATGCTGGAGCCGCTGCGCGAACGCCTTCGCGCCGGGATGCCCGCCTACGGCTCGTGCGCCGGGATGATCATGCTCGCCTCCAAGGTCCTCGACGGTCGCCCCGATCAAGAGGTGTTGTCCGCGATCGACATGACGGTCCGGCGTAACGCCTTCGGTCGGCAGGTCGATTCCTTCGAAACGGACGTCGAGCTTCTCGGCATCGACGGGGGCGCGTTTCGGACCGTGTTCATCCGCGCGCCCTGGGCCGAGGAGGTCGGACCGGACGTCGAGGTCCTTGGGCGGATCAGCGGAGGACCGGCGGACGGTAAGATCGTCGCGGTCCGCGCCGGCAATGTGATGGCCACCGCTTTTCACCCCGAGGTCACGGGAGACTTGCGGATTCACGAGGCATTCGTCGAACTGGTGCGCGCGGCTGTGTAGAGACGAACGACGATCGACACGAAAGAGGACTGATGAGCGGCCACTCCAAATGGGCGACAACCAAGCACAAGAAGGCTGCCATCGATGCCAAACGCGGCAAGATGTTCGCCAAGCTCATCAAGAACATCGAAGTCGCGGCGAAGACCGGCGGGGGAGACCCGGACGGTAACCCGACGCTGTACGACGCGATTCAGAAGGCGAAGAAGAGCTCTGTCCCGAACGACAACATCGATCGGGCGATCAAGCGCGGTTCCGGTGCCGAAGGCGGCGGCGCCGAGTACCAGACCATTATGTACGAAGGCTACGCGCCCGGTGGTGTCGCCGTCCTCATCGAGTGTCTGACCGACAACCGCAACCGCGCCGCCGCCGAGGTCCGCACCGCTCTGACCCGCAACGGCGGCAACCTCGCGGAACCCGGAGCCGTCGCGTACATGTTCAACCGCAAGGGCGTCGTGATCGTTCCGAAGGCCGACGGCCTGTCCGAGGACGACGTGCTCATGGCCGTCCTGGAAGCCGGAGCCGAAGAGGTCAACGACCTCGGCGAGGCCTTCGAGGTCGTCAGCGAGGCGACCGACCTGGTGGCCGTCCGTACCGCGCTCCAGGAGGCGGGCCACGACTACGAGTCGGCGGAGGCCAGCTTCATTCCGACCGTCGAGGTCCCGCTCGACGCCGACGGCGCCCGCAAGGTCATCAAACTCGTCGACGCACTCGAGGACTCCGACGAGGTCCAGAACGTCTGGGCCAACTTCGACGTCAGCGACGAGGAAATGGCCAAACTGGACGCCTGACGGGCGAGCCACGGTCCTCGGCGACAGCCCCGAAGGATCCCCGACCAAGAGGTCGGGGATCCTTCGCGTTCACGGCTTCGCGCACCGATTCTTCCCTTGTGGATGAATGGAGTTCGATGATTCCTGGCCCGTTTGTCGGGCGTCGAGTGCCGTTCCGCGGAATGAGCTTCGGCGTTCGTCAATGTGCGACCACGCGTGACTGATTCAGCCGGGCCGCCTGTTTGAGCAGGTGCGTCCGCTCGGCCGCGCTGGGCGCGGGTTCGGCGGCCGCCACGTAGAGACGCGCCGCCCCGGCGTCATTCCCGGCGAGCTCCTGCAGATATGCCGCCACGGCACTTCGACGCGGAAGTCCCGCGTCCAACTCGTCGACCAGCCGCAGCCCGGCGCGCGGGCCGTCCACATGTCCGACCGCGACCGCGTGGTTCAGCGCGACGACGGGGTTGTCGGGCACGATCCGCATCAGTTCCTCGTACCACTCGAGGATCTGCGGCCAGTCGGTCTCGTCCGGCGACGCCGCGTCGTCGTGCAGAGCCGCGATCGCGGCCTGCGCCTGGTACTCGCCGAGCCGGTCGCGCGCGAGCGCCCGTTGCAGGACGTCGACGCCCTCGGCGATCATCGAAGTGTCCCATAGGGACCGGTCCTGCCGTGTCAACGGCACCAGCTCGCCCGCCGCGTCGAGCCGTGCAGCGCGACGGGCGTGGTGCAGCAGCATCAAGGCGAGCAGACCCGCGACCTCCATGTCGTGCGGCACGGAGGCCGCGAGTTGCCGCGTCAAACGGATCGCCTCGGCGGCCAGGTCGGCATCACCGATGCCCCGTCCTTTGTCGCTCGCCCCGGCGAACCCGTGGTCGAACATCAGATACAGGACGCGCAGTACCGCGCGCACGTCACCCGGCCGCTCGAACCGCTCGTTCGCGACCGCCCGTTTGGCTCGGGAGATGCGCTGCGCCATCGTCGCCTCCGGGACCAGGAACGCGCGCGAGATCTGAGCGGTCGTCAAGCCGCCCACCGCCCGCAGCGTCAGGGCGATGGCGGACGCCGGCGTCAGGGCCGGGTGACAGCAGCGGCTGAGCAACAACAGCGTGTCGTCCACTTGCTCGGCGGGACCCGACGGCGGCTCGCGCGTCACCGCCACCTCGCGCAGGACCCGAGCGGACGCCGAACGCCGCGCGTCCAGGAACTTGCGCCAGGCCACGGTGATCAGCCACGCCCCGGGATCGTCGGGCACCTCGACGGGCCAGCGCCGGACGGCCTCCACAAGCGCTTCCTTAACGGCGTCCTCGGCCGCCGCGAAGTCGGCTCCACGGCGGACGAGGACCCCCAGGACCTGCGGAGTCAGGTCCCGCAAGAGGTAGTCGTCGATCATCGGGGAAGACTATTCGACGACGGGCGGCTCACCCAGGAACGGTCGGACCTCGATCCACTCGTGCAGCGGCTGCCCGCCCTGCCCGGGCGCCGACGACAGATACGCGGCCGCCTCGTAGGCGCGCTCCTTCGACTCGACGTCGATGATCATCCACCCGGCGATGAGGTCTTTGGTCTCGGCGAACGGGCCGTCAGTGACGGGAGGTTTGCCCTCGCCGCCGTACCGCACGAACTCACCCTCGGGGGCGAGCGCCTGACCGCTGACGAATTCTCCGCGTTCGCGCAGGTCGTCGGCGACCTTGTCCATGAAGGCGATGTGCGCCGAGATCTCCTCGGGCGTCCACTGGTCCATTAGCGCCTCGGCGTTCGGGTGTGGCTTCGGGCCGCCGCGGTAGTGCTTGAGCAACAGGTATTTGGCCATGGTTCCATCCTCTATTTCTGGGCGGTTCATTCGCCGCCGACACCCTGAGACGGAGCCGGACCGCGGTTCTCGACATCGCGCGTCGCGTTCAGCGAAAGTATTTTGGAGGGATTTTCAGAACGCCGTTCACCTGGCATTCGAGGGGGGTGGCCGTTCGGTTCTTCCTGCCCCGGGTTGGTTCACCGCCGTACGGCCGACGGTGCTCGTCGCTTGGCCGAGCCGGGTTGAGGCCGACGCACCGCACCGGGTCGGCGGTGCGGACTCAGTTCTTCTCGACAATCGACGCGCGACCGTTCGAGAACGCGCCCACCGGTACGAGGGAGTTCATCGTCCAGTACCGGGGCTTCCGTCAGATCCGGCACCGTGGTGGTGCCGACGAAAGCCCCGGTGTTCCGCGTGCGGTGGACCGAGGTGGCGGGTCGAAGGGGCAGTGTGGCCGCGGCGCCGATCGATGACCTGCGCCGGGGTCGCTGACCGTGTGCCGGGCCATCGGTGCGACCTCGCGGCGACCCGATCCGGACCCGCTCGCTGGATCGCGTCAGCTCAGGAGTTCGACGAGGTCGGTCGCGATGCGGTGTTCCACTGTGGCGGGGACGGGCTGAACCTCGGGCGCGAGGCCGCCGGCGCACACGGCGGCGAGGCTGCGAGCTTGCAGGGTGAGACCGAGATCCATCGCCTGGATCGGATTTCCGCTGGCCGCGGTCAGATTGATCATGCGGCCGTGGTCCAACAGCACCAGCTGTCGGCCGTCCTTTAGCACGTGGGCCCGTCGCCGCGAGCCCTCCCCGTATTCGACGGTGCGGGCGGTGACGGCGCCGAGCGCGTCCATGTCGACCTCCCACGGGAAGTGCCCGACCCCGACGAGGACGGCGCCATCGGGGAGAACGGAGATCTCCGCCGCGCCAAGGACATTGGGATGCCCGGTGGCCGTGAACACGACCTGGGCGTCGGGCAGGACCTCGAGGGTGTCGCCGACCCGATGTCCGTTGAGGATCGCGTGCAGCGAGCGCAACGGGTCCGTCTCGCAGACGGCGACGCGTGCGCCGAGCCGGGTGAGAGTGTCGGCGACGCCCTTCCCGCATGGTCCATACCCGACGACGACGGCGCGCATGCCGGGAATCATCAGGTTGGTGGCGTTCATCAGGCCCTGCACCACGGTCTGCCCGACACCGAACTCGTTCTCCACCAACAACTTCAGCTGCGAATCGTTGATCACCACGACGGGTTTGTCGACGCCGACGGCGTCGTCCCGGAGTCGAATCCCACCGGTGGTGGTCTCCTCGGTGCCGCCCAGGTATCCGCCGGGGGCACCACGTTTCAGGAGTGCCAGCGTGACATCGCCACCGTTGTCCAGTGTGATGTCGGGTTCGCATTCCAGGATCCTGTCGATGTTGCGGACGTGATCCCGCTCGTCGTCGGATTGTTTGGTGTGGACGGTTATGCCGAGGTCGCGCAAAGCAGTGACGATGTCGTCGTGCGTGGTGCCCGGAGAGCCGGTGAGGTGGACGTTCATGCCCGCGCGGGCGAGGAGTGCCGCCAGCGCGGCCGTCTTGGGTTCGACGTGCAGGCACATCGCGAGACGCTTGCCGGCCAAGGCGGGGGCGAGTTCGTCGACGGCGCGGGCCGTCAGCGGCATGTGCTTGAGCGCCCAGTCCAACCCGGGGTGGGAGGTGATGAGTTCGGCGGTCGCGGGCATGGTCGTTCCTCGATTCGTTGGGGTGGGGGTGTCCGGTCACGCGGTGTCGAGGCCGACGGTGACCGGTTGAGCGTTCATGGACGGGATCGCCGGGGCGTCACGACGGGAGAGCGAGTACCCGCGTGTTGGGTTGGCCGTCATCGGGATCGGACGGTGCGGCGCGTGCGCGTAGGCGGTGCGATCGCTCGACGAGCCGTTCCTTCGCCGCCGCCGGAGTTTCGGCGTGCGCCGTTCTCGAGGCGACTGACGTGGGACGCGCGGCCAGACGGTCGGACGGCACGGTGATCATCCGATCCGGGGCACCGGTCGAGTGCCGTGGCGGAGGTGTGGTCGTCGACATCCCGGTCGGGATCGGCGCAACGGTCTTCACAAGGTGCCTTCGGTCGCTGACGTTGGTCGCGCGGATCGTCGATCCCCACGGCGAACTCACCCGCATGCGTATCCACAAGCGAGTGTGTTCGATGAAGTCGGTCCGCGGAACCTGAGGCGACTCGTGTCGCCCGGCGGACGGACGTCGAAGCTTAACCGGTATGCAATTCGCGGTCCCCCTCCACCGGCGCTCTCGAATCAAGATCCCTTATGTATCATCGTTCGCCAGAATCGAATCACAGCAACGGTTGTGCGCGCCCATTGTATCGTTTCAGTCCTAAATAGATCAAATCATAGGCGGTGTCGGTTCGCCGCGCCGTGGTGACGACGGCCTTCACGGAAGGCGGTGACGAACCGGCCGGGGAGGCCGTCCCGGCACCCCGCCGCGCACCGGCGATCTACTGTGTCCGACTCGCCGAACGGCGCGTTGGCCCACCGTGTGGCCGGATCGCGTCGATAGGGTCGACGCATGCATGTTCGTTTGGTCAGCGGCGCCGCCCGCCTGAGACACGCGACGCCGTCGAGCTCCGACGAGGCGTTCCTCTTCTCGGAGGCCGCGACCGGCTACTTCATGGATCTTGTGGACGGATCCCGGCTGGTGGCGGAGAGCTTCCCGTTCGCGGCGTGGACGGAGCCGGACACCGTCGACGCCCGCGCCGACCGACTGCCGAGCTCGGTCGTCACACGCCTGCGGTGCGCGGCGGCTCGATTGGCGACGGATCGGGCCCTGACCGATCTCCCGATGACCGACGAGGGCCTGTTCTCCGATCCGGTTCTCGTCGCAGCCTGGGAGCGCGGCCCGGAGCACCGCGTGACGGTGAGGGGCAACGGCGTTTCGCCAACGATCAGCGGTGAGGCGAGGCTGGCCGCCTTCGACCATTTCCTGCACCATTCCGGTGAGCCCGTCGTGTACTCCCCACTGGACTTCGATCCGGTGATCTGCGCGAACGCGGCGGTCGGTGGCGTCGTCCTCTCCGCGCCGAGGCTCGTCGCCGAGTTGGATCACCTCGGCGAAGTCCTCGAAGCCACCGACGAGGACACTCTCGCGTCGGGAATCCGTACCTTGGCGACCGCCGCCGGTGCCGCCGTCGACGCGGGTTCCGCGCTGATCATCGAATACGCCTGAACCTGGCGGCCGAGTCGACCCGGTGTCGTCGCCGACGGTGCCGCCTCAACAGCGACGAACGTTCAGGGGGCGGGGGAGTCGAGCAGGTCCAGGTAGCCGCTGAGCCGGGCGGCCGCGGCGAGCATGGCGCGGCCCTGTCGGGTCAGTCTGAGCTGCCAGTCCTCCAGGGCCCGGGCCAGCGCGTCGGTTCCGCCCGCCGTCCGGATCTGCCGGACGACGGTGGCTATGTGGTTCAGGGGGTAACCGCCGCGCCTGAGCAGGTGGGCGAGTTCGGCGTCGCGGACGTCGCCGGTGTTGTAACGGCGGTATCCGGTGGCCGGATCCCGTTCGGGGGCAAGGATCTCGGCTTCCTCCCAATTGCGCAGGGTCGCGGGCGTGACGTGTAGCCGCCGCGCGAGTTCGCCGATGCCGTAGGGGGTCGGATCCGCTGTCCGGTCCAGCGCGGGTTCGGCCGTCAGGCGGTCGACCGCCGCCGCGACCGCGTCGAGTGTGCCCCGGTCACGGAGCAACTGTTCGTGACCGCGATCGATGATCATCAAGACGTCGTCGAGCTCGTCTTCCTGGACCGCGTGCATGATCTCGCCGGCCACGGAATGGCCGTAGGCCCGAGCGAGAGCGAGGAAGGCGCGCAGCGCCACCGCGTGCGTCTTCGTGTAGATCCGGTAGCCGCTGGGGCCGCGCTCAGCGGGCGGGATGAAACCGTCGCGCTCGTAGTTGCGGACCGCCTGAGTCGACAGGCCGTGCTCCCGCGCGAGATCCGAAGGCCTCAAGTTCACCATCGATTGAGACTTTAACGCATGATCACTAGGTCGCCCTTAGGCAAAGTGTCAACCGTTCTTTCAACGATACGTTTGAGGCCATGACTCAAGACATTCGTGACTTCGTCAATGACTCGCATGACATCGTGGGGCTTGGTGAGCCGACACATCGGGAACCGGCCTTCGGGCAGGTCCGCAACGAGGTGTTCGTCCAATTGGTCGACCGCGGCTTCCGGTCGATCGCGCTCGAGACGGACCGGGTGGCCGCGCTCACCGTCAACGATTTCGTCCAACATGGAGTGGGCAGCCTCGACTCGGTGCTGAACGACGGCTTCACCCACGGGTTCGGTGCCATCGAGGCCAATCGGTGGCTGGTGGCCTGGATGCGTGAGTACAACGAGGTCCGGCCACCTCGGGAACGACTGTCCTTCCACGGCATGGACGCTCCGTTGGAGTTCACCGCGGACAGTCCTCGGGGCCACCTCGAATACGTTCGGGACTACCTGGGACTCGACCTCGACCTGGCCGGTCTCGTCGGTGACGACGAACGGTGGAGCCGCACCGAGGCGGTCATGGACCCGGCCGAGTCACCCGGCGATTCTCCCGAAGCCGAACGGCTGCGGGCGATCGCCGATGACATGTTCACCTCGCTCCACGCCCGTGCGCCTGGGCTGATCGCGGCGACGTCACGCGCCGAATGGCACCGGGCAAAGACCTATCTGATGTCTGGCCTCGGTCTGCTGCGCTATCACCGGCAGGCCGCGAACCGCATCGAGAACAGTCAGCGGTGGAGCCGTCTGTCCGGGACCCGGGACGCGCTCATGGCCCAGAACCTTCTCGACATCCGCGACATCGAGACCCGTCGGGGTCCGACCGTGGTCTTCGCTCACAACATCCACCTGCAACTGAGCCCCAGCCATATGAACATGGCCGGTATGGACCTCAGCTGGTTCGGCACCGGCGCGATCGTCGGGTCGCTCCTAGGAGGGCGGTACGCCTTCGTCGTCGGCAGTCTGGGGTGCGGCGAGGGTATCGGGCTTCACGACGCCGAGCCCGACACCTATGAGGGCGTTCTTCAGCAGCGGTTCCGAACCTGGGGGCTGACGGCGCCCGACGCCGTCGATACGGCCGTCGCGCGCACAGACGCCACCCCCGAACAGGGCTACTTCCCTCTCGACCGAGCGATTCTCGACGGGGCCGACGCCGTTCTGCACGTCAGCGGGGGGACGGCGACCACCGCGTCCACGCCGGGTGCCGGCGGTTCCGACGAATAGCACCGGGAGTTACGGCCTCTTCGCGACTCCTCGCCTCAGCCGACCGCTGACTCCGATATGGACCCGCGCGATCGCCTTCCATGTTCGTCGCCGTGACCACCCGAAATCACACTGGCGACCGGGATCGCGCGGGGGGACCTCGTAAGACTCCCGCCCCACCGGGAGCCGTGAGAGCTCCGGGCCACGGGCGTCGGATTGCCGGATGTCCATCGCCGCAGGCGCTCGACGGTGGGGGGCGCTTCGGCGGGGGCGGCCAGTCGACGCCTTCGACGGGCCGCCTCCTCGTCGGTCCCCGCCCGAGTCCGCGCCCCCCCTTTTCGCCGGAAGCGAGAACGCCCCCCGACGGTTCCGTCGAGGGGCGTTGTACCGGGGTGGGACGCCAGGTGGCGAGCCCAGAGGCACTAGGCGGTGGTGAGGCTCAACTGGTTCACCTTCGCCAGGATCAGCGGGAGGTATCCGAGCCGGTGGCCGTTGCCGTTGGGGTGGTAGGCCTCGGCCAGGTTGAACTTCAGGCCGTTGATCCACGCGCCGCTGGCGCAGACGCCCTTGCCGACGAACGGCGGCATGGTGTCCACATAGGTGAAGCCGGCGCTCGTGGCGGCGGTCTTGATGATGCCGTTGAGAACGTAGTTGGCCTGGTTGATGCGGGCCTGCTCGTCGAGGTTGACACCGGTGTTCCCGAAGCAGGTCTTCCCGATGAACAGCTGCGGGTAACCGAGGACGATCACCTGGGCGTTGGGGGCCTTCTGCTTGATCGCGGAGTACAGCGTGCCGAGGCGTCCGGGAAGGACGGAGCGCGCCTTGTTCTCGGCCTCGGTCACCTTGCTGGTGCAGGTGGCGGTTCCGTTGAAGGTGCAGGTCTGGATGACGTCGGCGAATCCGACGTCGTTGCCGCCCACGGACAGCGTGATGAGGTCCGTCGCCGCAGAGATCGTGCCGAGCTGGTCGGCGTGGATGTCGGCGGTCTGGGCGCCACTGCAGGACTGGAAGTCGAGCGTCGCGCCGAGCTCGGCGGCCAGCAACGGCGAGTAGCCGTTGGCGGACTGGAGGCAGTCGCCGCCCTTCCAGCTGGTGGGCGCCACCTCGGCGACGTCGGCGTAGTTTCCGGCTCCGGCGCCGGAGGCGAAGGAGTCGCCCATGGCGACGTAGTTGATCGCCTCAGGCTGGGCGTCACCGGCCCACGCGGCCGACGGGGCTGTCGCGACGGCGATGGCTCCGATGGCCAGGGCGACGCAGAGTTTCCGGGCACGTTTCATGAAGTGGACTTTCGATAGGCGGGGTGAACCACGGCTCGATGAAGCTCCAGGTAGGAGGGTGGGGCACTGCTGAGCGAAACCTACCGAGGAGTTCACCTGGCGTAGATTCTCTTCACAACACTGTCGAATGTCAATGCTTCGATAGCTGTAATCGTCGGGTCGCGGTGACGATGCGGTCGAGTCTGCGGATCATCGCCGCTGGGCCATGGTGGACGCCCACGTTGGAACCCTTGGCGTGCTTGCATCGCAACCCGAATGGGATCGGCGACGGAGGGAAACTACGCTTCCAACGACCCCTCCCGTTCGCCGTCGAAGGAAACCCGCGTGTCTCCAACGTCCCTTGAAGCGTCCACCCCGATCCGCGGCTGGATCTTCCTCGACCATCTGATGCCGTTCTGCCGCAACCTGGCGCAGATCCTCGGCCACGACTTCGGGCTGGCGGACGAGGAGACGATCGCACTCGGCGTCCGCGACACCAACTGGGATGACACCGAACGGCGCTACGAGTACCCGATGTGGACCGACACGTCCAACTTCCGACTGGTGCTCGGTGAGGACGAGGACGCCGTCGTCGTGATGTTCGCGCTGACGGGCGACGTCACCGAGACCCTGCGCATCCAGGTCGACGTCCTGTCTCTCGTCTATTCGAACCCGTGACGTAGAGCCGCCCGACGACGAGACGGTGACTTGTGGACCTCCCTCGTGTGACCGGTCGACGTTCGTGACCGTCCATTTCCGCTCCGCCGACACGTGCCCGACGGCGATGGTGCATGATCAACGCCGCAGTTGTTGCCGATGGCAGGGGAGTGTGGCGTGCGCGTTGTGAAGAGGTGGCTCGTTCCGCTGCTGATCGTGATCGCGTGGTTGACGGTGTCCGGCATCGGCGGCCCCTACTTCGGGAAACTGTCCGACGTCCAGTCCAGCAGCAACACCGACTTCCTGCCCGCCAGCGCCGAATCCACCCGGGTCGCGGAGCTGCGCGCCGCCTTCGACGACGAGGACGCCATACCCGCGATCCTGCTCTTCCGCTCATCCGAGGGCTTCGACCGCGAGGCACTCATCGAGCTCGGCGCTCAGATCGAGGACGTGGCCGCCCTCGACGGCGTATTGGACGCGTCCCCGCCCATCCCATCGGAACGCACCACCACCGACGGGCTCCCGGAGGCGGTCGAGGCGGTCGTCCTGATCGACGGCGACGGCCCCGAGACGGTCGACGCGATCCGTGACCTGCTCGCCGACACTCCCGAGGGCGTCGAGCACTACGTGACCGGTCCCGCCGGATTCAGCGCCGACCTCGTCTCCGCGTTCGGAGGCATCGACGGGATACTGCTGCTGGTCGCCATCGGGGCCGTGTTCCTCATCCTGCTTCTGGTCTACCGCAGCCCGATCCTGCCGATCCTGGTCCTGTTGAGTTCCGTCGCGGCGCTGTCGGCCGCCGTGCTCGCCGTGTACGGGATGGCCGCGGCCGACTGGATCAATCTGAACGGACAGACGCAGGGCATCCTGTTCATCCTCGTCATCGGTGCCGCGACCGACTACGCCCTGCTGCTCGTCGCGCGATACCGCGAAGCGTTGCGGCACGAGAGAAGCGCCCCACGCGCGTTGCTGACCGCCTGGCGCGGATCCCTCGAACCGATCGTCGCCAGCGCCGGCACCGTCGTCGCGGGCCTGCTGTGTCTCCTGTTCTCCGACCTGAACTCCAACAGCGCCCTCGGACCCGTCGCGTCGGCGGGCATCCTGTTCGCGCTCGTCGCGTCGCTCACGTTCCTACCGGCACTGTTGCTGCTGTTCGGCCGGGTCGCGTTCTTCCCGTTCGCGCCGCGCGAGACCGACGCCGAACGGACCGGACTGTGGGAGCGTGTCGCCGGCGTCGTCAAGCGCCGTCCGCGTCTGCTGTGGATCGTGACGTCGATCGTCCTCATCGGCCTCGCGGCGTTGACGCCGACGTTCAAGGCCCAGGGAGTGCCGGAGACCGATCTGCTCCTCGGCGAGACCGAATCGGTGACGGGCCAGGAGATTCTCGCCGACTACTTCCCGGCCGGTTCCGGCACGCCCGTGATCGTGCTGACGGCCGCCGACGGCTACGAGGACGTTGCCGCCGCGATCGAGGATTCCCCCGTCGTGGACTCGGTCGCTCCGCGCACGGCCCAAGAACAGGGACGTCCAGGCGCCGATGAACCGCCCGTCGTCGTTGACATCGACGGCCGTCCCACGGTCGAACTGCAGGCCACCCTGAACGTCCCGGCCGACAGCGAGGAAGCACTCGCCGCCGTACGTGACCTCCGCGAGCGGCTTCCCGAACTCGACGACCGCGTGCTGGTCGGCGGCGACACCGCGACGACCGTCGACACCCGCGACACCGCGAATCGGGACTTGGTGACGATCGTGCCGATCGTCCTCGCCGTCATCCTGGTGATCCTGATGCTTCTCCTACGCAGCGTCGTCGCGCCGCTGATCCTGATCGCGACGACGGCCGTGTCCTACCTGTCCACACTCGGCCTGTCGGCCCTGGTGTTCAACCACGCCTTCGGTTTTCCAGGGGCAGACCCCGTCGTTCCGCTGTTCGGCTTCGTCTTCCTCGTGGCGCTCGGCATCGACTACAACATCTTCCTGACATCGCGAATCCGCGAGGAGGCGCTGGCGCACGGCACCCGGCCCGGCATCCTGAGAGGACTGACTCTGACCGGCGGCGTCATCACCTCGGCGGGTGTCGTCCTCGCGGCGACCTTCGCCGCGCTCGCGGTCATCCCGCTGTTGTTCCTCGTGCAGCTGGCGTTCATCGTGGCCGTCGGCGTCCTCATCGACACGATCGTCGTCCGGTCGATTCTGGTGCCCGGTCTGTTGTACGACATCGGTTCCCCGATCTGGTGGCCGTCCCGACTGGCCCGCCGCACCGAGGACTGAGCCCTTCACGCCGATTCATCGCCCGCCGCGGATGCCTTCTCCGGCGGGCGATGGCGTCTTCGACACATGATGGACATCCATGAGCCATAGTGGACGTCGGAGAGTCGATACCGTCGTTGGTGCGACACCTGCTCGAAAGTCGGAGGGCGACCGGGACACCGAACCATTCCCGAGGGGTCACCTCACTCAATTCATCCACTTTGGCTTGGTTGGTTGAAATCTCCGCTTGGTTGGGCAAATGTTCGAATTAGGCGTGTTTTCGCAATTTGCCCAACCAAGCGGAACTTTTGCCCAACCAAGCGGAACGTGGGACCACTCACGGCGTCGGAGGATCGCGACGTCGGACAGGACACCTCCCCGTCGTGGACATCGCGGGGGAGGCGGTTCGATCGCCGTGGCTCGGGCGAGCCTGGGCGAGACGGGCGGGTATGGTTCCGCCTCGCTTGGTAACGGACCGGTGGTCTGTGCGTCGATCGGGAATCTGCGTTCGAAGCACCAGGAGCGCTCCTCCCCGACATAACCGCCGAAGTTCGGGATTCGCGTGTACCCGGACCGCGTGTAGAAGCGGACCGCATCCGGCTGGCCATCGCCGGTCTCCAGCCGGAGCCCGACCCAATTCCGGTCGCGAGCGCATTCCTCGAGCGCGCGGAGAATGTCGGTGGCGGTACCCGTTCCCCGCCACGACGGAGCCACGTACATCCGCTTGATCTCGCCCAGTCCGTCGTCGAGTTCGCGGAGGCCGCCACAGCCGGTCGGGGTGCCGTCGGGCGCGTAGGCAACGAGGAAGACCACGATGTCGGCAGCGGACGGGGTCACGCCGGGTTCGCTGTCGGGGGTGCCGTATCGGTCCGCGATCTCCGCGCGTTGGGCGGCTCGCAGGGCCACCGCATCGCGTGCCGACCAGCCGGTCTGTTCGATCCTCACGTCAGCGAACTGTAGTCGGCGTCTGTTTCGGGCCGGTGAATCCGAATGGCTGCTCCCGCAACCGGAGACCCCACCGGGTTCGTGACCGATGGGGCCCCGTCAACTCAGTCCTCGGTGTCGGGCGTGTCCGTGTCGGTGTCCGCGTCCGCCTGCTTCGCGGTGTCGGGCAGGTAGCTGCCCTGTCGGAACTCGTCCCAGTCGAGGTCGTACGAGGCGTAACCGTCCCCGTAGGGCAGATCCTCCTCCGTGCCGGTGATGACGACCGGGTCGCCCACACGGGAGAAGTTGAAGACCCATTTCGCGCTCTCCGCCGAGGCGTTGACGCAACCATGCGAGACGTTGCGGTGTCCCTGATCCCCGACCGACCACGGCGCCGAGTGGATGAACTGGCCGCTCCACGTCAACCGCATCGCCCAGTCGACCGGAGTGCGGTAACAGTTGTCGCCCATGACCCGGCCGCCGCACTGCGCCGTCGTGTCGAAGACCGTCGACTGCAGCTGCTCCATGATCGTCATCGTCCCCGAGTAGGACGGCGTGCTCGACTTTCCGAGGCTGATCGGCATCTTCTTGACGACCTCGCCGTTCTTCTTCGCGACCATTTCCTTGTCCTTGTTGGACACTTCGATCACGCGCTCGGTCTTGTCGATGCTGATCGTCCGTTTCATGTCCTTTGCGCCGTACTCCCCGCGCCCGAGAGGCACCCCCTTCAACGCCGCGTGGACGTCGATGGTCGTGCCCGGAACCCAGAACTCCTCCGCCCGGTACTCGAGGTGCCGCCCGTTGAACCAGTGCCAGGATCCGGCCTGCGCGGGTTCCGTCGTCACGAACAGCCGCCGCTCGACGTCATCGCGGTACTTCTCCGGTACCTCGTAGTCCTCGGGGAAGTCGAGCATGACCGGCATCGCCTGCCCGTAGGCGTATCCGGCCTCGTTCCAGATGCGCGGCTCCACGGTCTTCTTCGGCGCCGCCATCGTGGTGAACGAGGTCTCGACCTTGTTGGGGATCCGCCGCTCGTCAACCGCGGTCACGTTCACCGTGTACGTCATCGCGGGTTTCAACGGCTTGTCGGGAACCCAGCTGCTCGCGTCGTCGCGCAGCCGCCCCGCCACGTCACCGCCGCCCTCGTCCCGCATGACGATCTCGGTGATCTCTCCACCCTCGACCGTGATGCCGACCTCGGTGCTCAACGGCGCCTTCTCGTGCCCGGCCTCGGGGGTGAGCGTCACCGTCGCGAGTGACTTCTCGGCGGGGACGATCCGGGCGTCATCGCTCCCACATGCGGCCAGGCTCGCCGCGACGAGCGACATGGCACCGACCCCGACGAGTACACGTTTCCCCCGAGTGTTCATGGCCGTCAGCTTAGGGATCGCCGCGCCGCTCGTCCCTGAAAAAGGTGGACCTCACGGACACCGTCGGGCGCTGTCTCCCCGGCGGCCATCCGGCGTCCCGTCAGTACCATCGTCGGGCCGCGGCGGTGAGCCGAGGAGACGAGATGGACGGTGCGTCGTCCCCATCGCGATACGGTGTCGGCTTCCGCCGGTGGGAACATCCTCATGGAAGGCAGGTGGGACGGTGCCGGGGGTGTTCCCTGCGGCCGGGCTGAACCGGGGGAAAGGTCGTCGACGTGCGGGGGAGCCCGGCAACGGAGGCGAACCGTGATCGCCTCGCGCGTCGTCGACCGCGTCGCCCTCCTCCGGGCGGATGGTCGTCTCGCGATCGGGTGGTTTCGAGAACCCCACCTCTCGGCGGGTTCGACCCCGTCCCGTCGCGCCCGCTCGCTCGCCTCGTCGCTCATCGTGCGCGGGACCGCCGACACGCGACGAGGCGGTGACGTCGTGGTGGACGCGAACGACCGGCCGAGGCGCCGTATCCCGTCGAACCGCCCCCGGATATCGATACGTCCCGATGATTGTGTTTCCGTGAGGTGGGTGGTTGACTGAGCGCACCTGTGCCCCCACTCTCCCTTGAGGACTATCCATGGATTCGGTATTGACGACGGTGTTCCTACCGATCGCGCTCGGCATCATCATGTTCGGATTGGGGCTCGGCCTCACTGCCGCCGACTTCACCCGCGTCGCGCGGTATCCGAAGGCCGTCGTGATCGCGTTGGTCTGTCAGATCCTCATCCTGCCGGCCGCGTGCTTCGGTCTGATCATGCTGTTCGACCTGCCCGCGCCGCTCGCCGTCGGCATGATGCTGTTGGCCGCCTCGCCCGGCGGCACCACCGCGAACCTGTACAGCCACCTGTTCGGTGGTGATGTCGCGTTGAACATCAGCCTCACCGCGATCAACTCGGTCCTGGCGGTCGTCTCGCTGCCGGTGATCACGAACTTCGCCCTGTCGTACTTCGTCGGTGACGGCGACGGCGTCGGGCTCCAGTTCGACAAGACGGTTCAGATCTTCGCGATCGTGCTGCTGCCGGTACTCCTCGGCATGCTGATCAAGCGTTACCGGGGGGCCTTCGCCGACCGCATGCACACGCCGGTGAAGATCGCGTCCGCGCTGATCCTCGTCGCCGTCATCGTCGGGGCCGTCTCCGCCGAATGGAGCAACATGGACGACTATGTTCGCTCGGTCGGTCTCGTCACGGTTCTCTTCAGCGCCATCAGCCTCGCCCTGGGTTACTGGGCGCCGCGACTGATGAAAGTGGAGCGCGGTCAGGCCATCGCCTCCAGTATGGAGATCGGTATTCACAACGGGACCTTGGCGATCGCGATCGCCGTCAGCCCGGCATTGCTCAACAGCAGCGAGATGGCGATCCCGGCCGCCATGTACGGCGTCGTCATGTTCTTCACCGCCGCGGCCGCCGGCTTCATCTTCAAGTACACGACGAAGGAGGCCGCGCCGGAGGTCGTGGACGCCTGACGTCGGGCCACTGATCCATTGTGGTCTGGTTGGGCGCGCGTTCGGGAACCCGCCCGATCCCGGGTCCGTCCGATCAGGCCACGGTCAACCGACGAGGCCGGTCGTCAGGTCACCAGCCGCGCGGCCGCGTCCGCCCACGGAGTCGGGCCGCCCTCGGCCTCGCCCGTCTCGCTGAACCACGCCGTCGGCGACGTCCACGATCGCAACCAGTCGGCCAAGTCGTCATTGTCGAGGAACCACACCTCGGCCCAGTCGCCCGAGAAGACGTTGGGCTCGAACAGGAGGACGGCGCCCCGGTCGTCGAGGCAGTCGACGGCCGCGTACATGCCGCAGCCCCAGTCGATGATCGGAACGACGCCGCGTGGCCAGGTCGTGCCCGGATCGACCATCGTCTCGTAGACGCCGAGGAGCGATTCGCCCTCCTCCGCGTGCAGCGGCAACAACTCGTAGCCGGGGCCGAAGCCGCCGTCCCCGATCTCGGTGTAGAGCCGGACGAGCAGCTCGGGGAGTGGAAAACCCAGCGCTCCCGTCACCGCCGTGAGCAGTTCCTCGTCCACCGGAGGCTGCGGGGTCTGGTCCTCGTCGGCGATGTACTCGCGGACGTTGTCGAGGGGATCGTTCACGGACCAGAGGATGTCACGGAGGTCCGACAATCGGAACCCTCGGGGAACCCGGCGAAGGGCCGATACCGATCGCAGAGAAGGTCGCAGGCGGGCCGCCTCGGCGAATGCGTCGTTCCGCAAGGCTTGCGCCGAAGCCGAGGGCGCCGCTTCGCGGGCCGCTGGCGCCATCCGCTCTCGCGCCAGGGCTCCATTCGACGACGTTCGTGGGGCCTTTCCCGCGCGATCGAAAGGCCCCACCGAGGTCGATTCAGGGCCGTTCGGCGAGGATCTCGTCGATGCGGTCGTAGCCCTCGTTGGCGCCTTCCTCCATGCCGGTCGCGGCCATCGCGTCGCGATCCTCGACGGACTGGAACACCGACACCCCGATGAACTCGGTCTTGCCGTCGACCTCGGTGAACGAGGCGGTCTCCAGGGAGACGTGTCCGGGGGCGCCCTCCCATTCGAAGGTCTGAGCGATCCGCTTGGCGGGTGTCAGGTCGTGGTAGACGCCTCGGAACGCGTGTTTGCTGCCGTCGCTGCCCTTGCTGATGAAACGCCAGCGGCCACCGTGCTTCAGCTCGTTGACATCGATGATCGTCTCGTCGGTGTCGCGCCCCCACCACCGTTTGATCATGTCGGACTCGGTGAACGCCCTGTACACGACGTCGGGCGTCGCGTCGAAGGTCCGGCGCGTCACGATGTCGGGGCGGCCCGGCTCGATGATGAACTCCGCTTTACCCATTGTCGTCGTCCTTCTTTCCTCTTTGTATCGCTTGAATCTCGGCGTCGAGTCGATCGAATCGGTCGCTCCACACCTGGCGGTAGCGCTCGATCCATTCCGAGGCGTTCTCCAGCGGCTCGGTGCGCAACCGGCATGGTCGCCACTGAGCCGCTCGCCCCCGCGTGATGAGGCCCGCCCGTTCGAGCACCTTCAGGTGCTTCGAAATCGCCTGGACGCTCACCGGGAACGGTTCGGCCAACTCGTTGACGGTCGCCTCGCCGTCGGCCAGCCGCGCCAGGATCGCCCGGCGGGTCGGGTCGGCCAACGCGTGGAACGTCAGGCTGAGCTGGTCTTCCGGCACGTATTCAACCCTTCAGTTGTTCAACTATATGGTTGAGTATGTACCACGCTTGCGCCGCTGTCAACGGTGGGTCGCCATCTCGCTCGAATCGATCTGGTCTTGCCTATCGTTTCCGGCATGACGATGACACCCGAAGAGGCCGCCGCGCTGCCGATCAGCGAATTCGCCTTCCCTGGTCCGCTGCGGGACCGACTGGTCGCGGCGATCCTCGGTGGAACCAAGACCACGACCTCCGCCCTGCTCGTCGGATGGGAGCTGGCCGGGGAACCGTTGCCGCGAGCGGGCGAGAGGTACGCCGTCGTCGACTCCGCGAACAGGCCCGTGGCGGTGATCGAACTGATCGAGGTTCGCGTGATCAGAATGGCCGATGTGGATATTCGGCACGCCGTCGACGAGGGCGAGGGCCACGACACGGTCGAGGAATGGCGCGCCGATCACGAGCGCTTCTGGCACGGAGACGACGTTCGCGCCGAGCTCGGCGACCCCGACTTCACCGTGGACGACGACACGCTCATTGTTGCCCAACGGTTCCGGCTCGTCGCCGACCTTCGCTAACGCGCCGAGATCGTGAGCTCGGTGGCCTTGAGCGACGCCCACAGCCGCGCTCCCGGAACGAGGTCCAATTCGGCGACCGCCACCGCGGTCACGTCGACGACGACCGACGGTCGCCCTTCGGCGTGCACCCGTATGACGGCCGCGTGTTGCTCGAGCCCCGCGACCGTCACCGGCCACACGTTCCGAGGGCTCCCCTGTGGATGTTCGCGGTGCAGGGCTACGGCCGACGGAGGGAACACGATGTGGACCGGGCCCGTCGTCGGCTCAGCCGAGATCAGTTCGCCGCCGCCGTCGAGTCGGATCCGATCGCCGTCGGCGTCGCCGCGCAGGAGGTTCAACCCGACCAGTCGGGCCACGTAATCCGTGCGCGGACGGGCCGCGACGTCTCCCGGTGATCCCTCTTGGACGATTCCGCCGTCTTCGACGATGATCAAACGATCCGCCAGCACCATCGCGTCGAGCGGATCGTGGGTCACGAGCAGGGTCCGGCCGCCATAGGCGTTCAGGTGGTGCCGCAGGCGCGATCGCACCGAGGCCCTCGTGCCCGCGTCGAGAGCGGCGAGCGGCTCGTCGAGGAGCAGCACGTCCGGCGTGGTGGCGAGCGCTCGCGCGAGCGCGACGCGCTGTGCCTGGCCACCGGACAGCGCACGCGGCGAGGCGTCGGCCCGGTCGGCGAGGCCGACCTCGGCCAGGAGCTCCCGCGCGCGACGATCGGCGGTGCGCCGGTCCGCGCCGCGCGCTCTCGGGCCGAAGGCCACATTGTCCAGCGCGGACATGTGCTCGAACAGGAGGTAGTCCTGGAACACCACACCGCAGGTGCGCTTGGCGGGCGGCGTGAAGTGATCCGGTGGCGCGTCCCAAGTCGTCCCGTCGACGGCTATCCGTCCCCCCGTGAGTCGGAGGAGCCCGGCGACGGCGCGCAGGGCCGTCGTCTTCCCCGCGCCGTTGGGGCCGAGGAGCGCGACGACCTCGCCGGTCTCGACGGTCAGCGGCAGCCGCAGCGTGAAACCGGAGACGCGACTGAGCTCGATGTCGGCGTGCAGGGTCATATCGGTCCTCGGATCCAGCGTTCCCTCAGGCTCGCGAGGACGACGACCGACACGAGCAGCAACACGACACTGAGGACGATCGCGGCTTCCGGGTCGGACTCCAACGCGACGTACACGGCCAGCGGCATCGTCGTGGTCTCGCCGGGGAAGTTACCGGCGAAGGTGATCGTCGCCCCGAACTCGCCGAGCGCCCGTGACCAGCACAGGACGATGCCGGAGACGAGGCTGGGGAGGATCGTCGGGAGCGTGACGCGGCGGAACGCCGTCCACCCGGACGCGCCGAGGGTGGCGGCCGCCTCGGCGTGGCGGGGGTCGGCGGAGCGCAGCGCCCCTTCGACGGCGATCACGAGGAACGGCATCGCGACGAACGCCTCGGCGACGACGACACCCGCCGTCGTGAACGGCAGTGACACCCCGAACCACGCGTCGAGGTACTGGCCGATGAGGCCGCGTCGACCGAGCACGAGTAGCAGCGCGACACCGCCGACGACGGGTGGCAGCACCATCGGCACGGTCACGAGTGCCCGAATGAGTCGGCCACCCGGAATGCCGCGCGCGAGCAGCCAGCCGAGCGGCGCGCCGAGGACGACGCAGACGAGGGTCGCCATCGTCGCGCATTGCAGTGACAGCAGCAGCGCCCGCGCGACGGCGGGTGAGGAGAGTCGGTCCGCCAGCTCTGTCCATGGTGTATTGACGAGCAGCCCGGCGACGGGGATGAGCAGGAACGCCAGGCCCGCGATCGCGGGCACCACGAGGATCAGCGGTGCCGACGGCCGCACCGGTTCCCCTCGTCGTCCGCGTTTCGCCTGGCGAGCCGGCGGCGTCATGGAAGCTCGAAACCGGCCTTCGTGAGAATGGCCTGCGCCTCGTCGGATCCGACGAACGCGACGAAATCGGCGGCGGCGTCCGGGTTCGGGGCGTTCGCGCACACGGCGATCGGGTAGTCGTTGACCGCTTTGTCCGCCTCGGTGAAGTCGATGCCGTCCACTTCGTCGTCGGCGGCGATGACGTCGGTCCGGTAGACCAGGGCCGCGTCGAGTTCGCCGAGCCGGACCTTCGTGAGGACGGCCTTGACATCCTTTTCGAGGGTGTCCGGCGCGGGAGTGACGCCCGCGGCGGCGAACGCCGTCATCGCGGCGGCGCCGCACGGGACCGCCTCGGCGCACAGGCCGATCTTCAGGTCGGGGTCGGAGAAGTCGTCGAGACCGGTGATGCCCGCCGGATTGCCCGCCGGAACGGCGATCTGGAGTCGGTTGCGGACGAAGACGGCGGGGGTCTCCGTGACGGCGTCCGTCGCGGCAACCTGGTCCATGTTGGTCGGTGACGCCGAGGCGAAGACGTCCGCGGGGGCACCGTCATTGATTTGCTGGGCCAGGGCCGAACTGCCCGCGAAGTTGAATTTGACGGTCGTGCCTGGATTCGCGTCCTCGAACCCTTCTCCGATCTGGGTGAACGACTCGGTGAGTGACGCGGCGGCGAAGACGGTGATGCCGCCGCCCGGTTCGTCCGTCGGTGTACCCGAACAGCCGCCGACGATGGACAGGGCGAGCACCGCTGCCGCGAGCGTTCGCAAGGTGCGCATAAGGACTCCGGGATCTCGACGACTACCTGGGTGGACTTGATGGACGCCACGGCGACGCTGCCGACCTCCAAACCGAGCTCCTCGGCGGAGTCTCGGCTCATCAGCGATACGACGCGGAACGGGCCGACCTGCATGTCGACCTGTGCCATCACTCCGTCGGCGATGACACGGGTGACGATGCCGCGGAATCGGTTGCGAGCGGAGGCGGCCACCGTGATACCCGGATCGGGGGTGTCGGCCAGGGCCACCGCGAGCGCAGCGAGTTCGGCGCCGTCGACGGCCATGCGGCCGGCCTCGTCTCGGGAGGCGGAGAGCCGATCCTGGTCGATCCAGCGGCGCACGGTGTCATCGGAGACCCCGAGCAGGCTCGCGCATTCGCTGATCCGCAGTTTCGGCATGGGCATCATGATACCTCCGCTTCCACGGTTCCATCGATGCCGATTCGCCGATTTCGCGGTCGTTCCGGTGTGACACGCCGCGCCGGGATCGCCTGTAATGGACTGTCGGGGGCCGTATGGTCGACGCGGTGACGGTCGCGCGCCGCGAACCGTCGGAGAACACGGGGGAGCGGCATGAGACTGTCCGAGAAGGACGCTGTGGATTTCGACAACGCCGATCGCGGCTTCGTCGCGAGACTGGAACCGGCGACGGTGACGGCCGACGACGGCCGAGTGGTCTGGGACGTCGACGAGTACGGCTTCATCGACGGAGACGCGCCCGACACCGTCCGGCCGCTGCTATGGCGCCAGGGCAAACTCACCGCCAAACACGGGCTGTACGAGGTCGCCGGGTGCGTCTACCAGGTCCGGGGCATGGATCTGTCCAATATGACCATCATCGAGGGCGATTCCGGCGTCATCGTCGTCGATCCTCTGGTGTCCAAGGAGACCGCCGCCGCGTCGCTCGCCCTCTATCGGCGCGAGCGCGGTGACCGGTCGGTCGTCGCGGTCATCTACACCCACCCTCACATCGACCACTTCGGCGGCGTCGAGGGCGTCATCTCGATCGACGACGACGTCCTGATTCTCGCCCCCCAGCACTTCATGGAGCACGCCGTCTCCGAGAACGTGTACGCGGGCACGGCGATGATGCGTCGCGGGATGTACTTCGGCGGGGCGATGCTCGACCGCTCACCGACCGGCAGGGTCGGCCTCGGCCTCGGCATCGAGACGTCGCCGGGCACCGTCGGCCTGATACCCCCGACCGTCGAGATCACGCGCACCGGCCAGACCGAGACGATCGACGGTGTTCAATTCGTCTTCCAGCTGACGCCAGGCACCGAGGCGCCCGCCGAGATGAACTTCATGCTCCCCGACCTGGGCGTCCTGTGCATGGCGGAGAACGCCACCCACACGCTCCACAATCTTCTGACGCTGCGCGGGGCGCAGGTCCGCGACGCCCGCATGTGGTCTCGCTACCTCAATGAGGCCATCCGCATGTTCGGCGCCCAGACCGACGTCGTGTGCGCGTCCCACCATTGGCCGATCTGGGGCCGTCAGAACATCGTCGCGTTCCTGGCGGAGCAGCGGGACGCGTACGCGTACCTGCACGATCAGACGCTGCGGATGATGAACAAGGGCGAGACCGGCATCGAGATCGCCGAGGACTTCGAACTTCCGCCGGGCCTCCGCGATCGCGCGCACGTCCAGGGCTACTACGGTTCCGTCAGCCACGGAGTCAAGGCCATCTACCAGCGCTACATGGGCTGGTACGACGGCAATCCCGCGCACCTGTGGCAGCATCCGCCCGTGGAACAGGGCAAGCGCTACGTCGACTGCCTAGGCGGAACGGCGGCCGTCGTGGCCAAGGCCGCCGAATACGCCGCCGCCGGCGACCTGCGCTTCGCGGCCGAACTCGCCGGCCACGCCGTCTTCGCCGACCCCGACGACAGGTCGGCGCGGGACACCCTGGCGGACGTGCTCACGCGACTCGGCTACGGCGCCGAGTGCGCGACCTGGCGTCACTTCTTCCTGACGGGAGCCCAGGAACTGCGCCACGGTGTTCCCGAGACGAACATCGCGCTCGCATCGAGCCTCACCCCGGCCCTGTCCGTGACACAGGTCTTCGACTCGATCGGCATTCGCGTCGACGGGCCGCGCGCCTGGAACGAGTCCTTCACGATCGACTGGCACTTCACCGATCTGAAGGAGGACTACCGGATGACCCTGTCCAACGGGGCCCTCATCCACGGTCCCCGCAACGGCGAGGGCGACCCGACCGATCTCGACGTCAGTCTGACGAAGCCGCAGCTCCTCACGATCCTCGCGGACGGCCGCCTCGGGGACATCGAGCACCGAGGCGACGCGAGCGTCCTCACTCGACTGTTCAGCCTGTTGGAGGACCCGGACCCGAACTTCGCCATCGTCACCCCGTGACCTCGACGCGCGACAGATCCCGGCGATTCGGCTGGTCTCGGACCGACCTCGTTGCCGGGCTCACCGTCTGGGCCGTACTCGTTCCCGAGGCCCTCGCCTACGCGACGATCGCCGGCGTCCCGCCCGTCGTCGGCCTGTACGCGGCGGTCCCGGCGCTCGTGCTCTACGCGCTCGTCGGCAGTTCCCGGCAACTCGTGGTCGGCCCGATGTCGGCGACGGCAGCCCTGTCGGCCGCGACGATCGGCGGGCTCGCGGCCTCCAGTGGGGACCGGTACGTCGCGTTGACGGTCGCGCTCGCCCTCGCGACCGGGGTCGTCGGGATGCTGGCGGGGCTGCTGCGCTTCGGTTTCATCGCCAACCTGATCTCCGCGCCGGTCCTCAAGGGTTTCATCATCGGGCTCGCGTTGACCATCATCGCGGGCCAACTCCCGGCGCTGCTCGGTGTCGACAAGTCCGAAGGCGGCTTCTTCGCGCAGGTCGGCGGCGTCGTCGCGAGTCTCGGCGACGTCAACGGTTGGGCGGTCGCGATCGGCGCGACCTGCCTCGCCGTGGTGCTCGGCCTGAAACGGTGGCTGCCCGTCGTTCCCGGCTCGCTCGTCGCCGCAGTCCTCGGCATCACGGCCGTGGCGGTCATCGGACTGGAGCACACCGTCGACATCGTCGGGCACATCGACAGCGGCCTGCCGCAACTCGGAATGCCGTCCGGTGTGGACTTGGGGGACTACCTCGGACTCGCGGGACCCGCCGTCGGCGTACTGCTCGTCGGCTTCGCCGAAGGCCTCGGCGCGGCCAAGACCTACGCCGTCAAGGAGGGGTACGAGGTCAGCGCCGATCGCGAACTGTTGGGGCTCGGCGCCGCCAATCTCGGCTCCGGTCTCGCGTCCGGGATGGTCGTCAACGGCAGCCTCTCGAAGACCGCCGTCAACGGAGGCGCCGGAGCGAAGAGCCAGCTGTCCGGCCTGATCGTCGCCGCCCTCACCGTCATCACCCTGCTGTTCCTCACCGGACTGTTCGAGAGGCTTCCCGACGCCGCGCTCGCGGCGATCGTCATCGCCGCCGTCATCGAACTCGTCGACGTCGCGGCGCTTCGTGGCCTGTACCGCACCTACACGGCCCGGCTCGGGCGCATCTACGGACCGGCGGCGCGTACCGACTTCGCCGCCGCCATCGTGGCGCTGCTCGGCGTCCTCGTCCTCGGGACGCTGCCCGGACTGTTCCTGGGGATCGCCGTCTCGCTCCTGTTGTTGCTGTACCGCGCGTCCCGGCCGCACGTGGCGACACTCGGGCGCGTCGGCGGCGTCTGGGTCGACGTCGCCGAGCATCCCGACGCGACGACCGAACCGGGCATCGTCGTCGCCCGTCTGGAGAGTGGACTGTTCTTCGCCAACGCCGAGCACACCCGGCAGGGTCTCCGCGCGCTCGTGCGCGACGACACGACCGCGCTCGTTCTCGACGGGCGCGCGATGCCGTTCATCGACGTCACCGGTGCGGCGATGCTGACGGAGTTGGCGAAACAGCTGCGCGACAACGGGACCGGTTTGTACCTCGCTCGCGAGATCGGCCAGGTTCGCGACGTCTTGAATACCGGCCAAGCCGACGCGGACATCACGGTCCACCGCACGGTGGAGGCCGCGATCGTCGCCGCCCGCGCCGACGGCGGCCCCGAACGGACTGACGCGACCTGATCGCGCCAGCGGCTGCGGGCAGGCCGCGCGGACGCGCCTACCCTCGTACCCATGACACCCGAGCAGATCACGACGATGCTGGCGGCGGCCGGCCTGCCCGGAGCGCGGGCGACCCCGATTCACGGCGGTTGGGCCTCATGGACCTTCGACGTGAACGGGACGCACATCCTGCGCGTCGCGCGAACCGAGGAGATCGCGGCCTCCCATCGCCGGGAAGCGCGGTTGCTACCCGAGCTTGCGGCCGTCGTCGACTTCGCGGTGCCCGTACCGTCCATCGTCGACGAGCACGACGGCTTGACGTTCATGGTCTACCGGAAGGTCACGGGGAGGCCGTTCGCCCCCGGAGACCCGCTCCCGCCGGTCGCCGCGATGCTGCGCGACCTGCACTCCTTCCCCGTGCGCCGCGCCGCGAAACTCGTGGACGCCGACGTCGACCCCGCCGCGTGGCGGACGGGCTACGAAGCCGATCGCCGTTGGATCACCGACCTCGTGGTGCCCCGACTCGACGCCGCCCTGGCGCGTGAGGTCCTCGATCGCTTCGACGCGATCCTTCCGTCGCTGTCCATCGTCGAACCCGTGCTCGTCCACCGTGACCTCGGCACGGAGCATCTCCTCGTCGACCCCGACACCGGATTCGCGACCGGGATGATCGACTTCGAGACCGCCACCGTCGGCGACGCGACCATCGACTTCGTGGGGCTGCTCGCGACACTCGGCGACGCCGCCACCTCCCGTCTCATCAGTCACTATGGATCATCCGTGTCCTGGCGGCGGCTGCGCTTCTACTCCTGGATGGGTTCCGTCCACGCGATCCGGTACGGCGTCGAATCGGGCGACGCCGCGATCGTCGCCGACGGCATTGACGGCCTGCGCGCGCGAATCACGCTGGCCGACGCCGGTCCGCGCGCCGACTCCTGACTTTCGTCAGGGGTGATCACGGTCTTTCGCCCCATGCGCTCTTGACCTTTGGCGCCATAGGTTTCACCGCGTGAACAGCACATGGAGAACCATTCTCGCGGCGGGCGCCGTCGGCTTCATCGCCGCGTTGTCGTCCGTGGCGCCCGCGAGCGCCAACCCCGACGCGCCCCCGACCCCCGACGAGATCGACGCCTACGTTCAGGACGCCGTGGACGCGTCCGGCCTCCCCGGTGTGTCGATCGTCGTCACCTATGAGGACACGATCGTCCGAGCGGCGGGATACGGGCACGATTCCAACGGCGACGCCGTCACCGCGGACACCCCGATGCGGACCGCCTCACTGTCGAAGGCGTTCACCGCGACCGCCGTCATGCGGCTGGTCGACGAGGGCGCGATCGCGCTCGACGAACCCGTCACCGACCAGCTCCCCGAATTTCGCATGGCGGACAAGCGATACCGCGACATCACGGTCCGGCACCTGCTCAACCAGACCTCCGGTCTGACCGAGAACCCCGACAGTGTCGACATCGTCGATCTTGAGGACGCGACCTCCCTGGCCGAGATGGTGGAACGCCTGGGTGACGACCGCCTGAGCACCGATCCCGGCTCGGACTGGGCGTACTGCAACGTCAACTACGACCTCGCCGCCCGCCTGGTCGAGGTCGTCACTGGACTGTCCTTTGATGAATACATGGAGCGGTATCTGTTCGGGCCGCTCGGAATGAACGGCAGTGCCAACTCCGACGAGGACGTTCCCGTCGCCGACGGCCACAACTCCGTGTTCGGGGTCTGGGTGTCTCGCGCGGAGCGCGCCGTCTCGCTCAACTCCACCGGATCGGGCAGCGTCATCACGACGGCCAACGACCTCGGACGTTGGCTCATCAGCCAGGGCGGCCACGACGACCCCCTCATCAGCGACGAGAGCCGCAGCACCATGCAGTCGTCGTCCGACGTCCACAAGTACGGCATGGGCTGGGGCGTCTACGACACCGACCACGGACGCGAACTCGTCCACTCCGGAAACCTGTACACCTACAACGCCGTCGCGATCCTCCTCCCCGACACGGGTTACGGCATCGCCGTCATGTCCAACGGGGCGCCCATCGTCGACGACACCTACGCCATCGGGATGGCGCTGGCCGAGCTCACCCGGGGCGAGACCCCGGAACCACTGAGCTCCGACCGTCTCCTCTACGACCTGATCCTGGCCGCACTCGCCGTCGGCGCGCTCATCCTGGGCGTGCTCGGCGCCGTCCGCTCCCGAAGGTGGGCGACACGGCGCGCCGGACTCGCGTGGTGGCGGGTCGGGCTTCGGTTCCTGCCCTCGATCGGGGCGCTCGCGTTCTTCGCCGCCTTCCCGGATCTCATCTCGCTGTTGATCCGCCGGACCGCGTTGTGGGATCACATGACGTACTTCGCGGCTTCCCTGACGTACATGGTGGCGGCCTGGGCGCTCGCGGGCGCGCTCGTCCTGTCCGCCCGGTCCTGGGCATTGTGGACTGGTCGGGCCACGGGATGAAGTCGGCGGCGACCCTCCTGGCGCTGGCGGTCCTGGCGCTGCTCAACGGTGTCGACACCGACCACGGCGTCAGCGTCTGGCGGGTCGCCGCCTATCCGCTGCTCGCCGTAATCGCGTATCTGCACGGCCGCCACCTCGTGACGTGCCATGGTGGACGGTTGTTCGCGGCGGTCGCGATCGTCGGTGCCGTCGCGACGGCACCGATCGATCCATGGGAGTCCGTGAGCGCCTTGATATCCCTGTGCCTGTCAGGTGTCCTGCCGTGGCTGGCTGGCGGGTTCCGGCGTCAACAGGCTCTTCTGGTCGAGGCGGGCCGACGCGACGTCGAGCGGCTGATCGGCGAGCGCGCGCAGGTCGCCGAGCGCGCTCGCGCCGCCGAACGCGCCCGCATCGCCACCGACATGCACGATTCGATCGGTCATGGACTGGCGTTGATCGCGGTCCGCGCCGGAGCCTTGGAGGTGGCGAAGGGACTCAGTGACGAACACCGTGAGGACGTCGCCGAGCTGCGGCGTTGCGCCGTCGACGCGACCGACCGGCTCCGTCAGGCGATCAGTGTCCTGCGCGATCCCGGGAACGCCGCGCCGCTTACTCCGGCCCACGAACCGTTGGCCGAGATCGTCCACCGAGTACGGGACGCCGGTATGGAGGTGCGCCTGGCCGACGAGGCGGGACCGGTGACACCCCTCGTCGAACACGCCCTGCGTCGCGTCGTTCAGGAGGCGTTGACGAACGCCGCTCGCTACGCGCCAGGCGCGCCCGTCACCGTAAGTCTCGTCCGTAGTGGAGGGTCCGTGGAGCTGACGATCGTCAACGGCCCGGCCACCGGTAGCCCGTCCTCGCCGGGAACGCGCAGCGGGATCATCGCTCTGAGGGAACGGCTGCGAGTACTGGGCGGGGAGTTCGAAGCGGGGCCGACGGGCGACGGGTTCCGGGTCGCGGCGCGGATTCCGGAGGAGGGATGCGGATGATCCGGGTGTCGCTCGCCGACGACGAGGTGATGATCCGTGCCGGGATCGCCGCCATTCTGACGTCCGGGGCCGGTATCGAGGTGGTGTCGGAGACTTCCGATGGGGCGGAGGCGATCGAGGCCGCGAAGTCGTGTCGTCCCGATGTGGCGGTGCTCGACATCCGCATGCCCGTCGTGGACGGCCTCACCGCTGCCGAGGAGATCCGTCGCGCCGTGCCAGGGACGAGGATCGTCATGCTCACCACCTTCGACGAGGATGACTATGTGGACCGGGCATTGCGGATCGGCGTATCCGGGTTCCTGTTGAAGGCATCCGATCCCCGAGAACTGCTGATCGGAGTTCGCGCGGTCGTCGACGGCGCCGCCTACCTGTCCCCGCGCATCGCGCAGCGGATCATCGCGGGGCTGCCGGACCGGCGTGCCCGACGCGTCTCCGCCGAGCGGGCCGTCTCGACCCTCAGCCGACGCGAGACCGAAGTGTTGACGCTGCTCGCCCATGGACTGTCCAACAGTGACATCGCGCGGCGATTGCATCTCGCCGAGGGCACCGTGAAGGCCCATGTCAGCGCGATCCTGCTGCGGCTGTCCGCGCGAAACCGAGTTCAGGCCGCCATCTTCGCCTATCAGGCGGGGTTGATCGACTGATCGCCGACGGCACATTGGTCGAACCGTGACGATCGTTCGCGGTCGACCGACCGTTCGTTCTGCCGGGGCGGAAGGCGACTCGCGTCGTGACGCGGCGGTCTCGGTGTGTCCGAAGAGGGGGTGGCGGTGCGTCGCGCGCGTAGCATGACGCGCATGCGCCCCGCCGAGTACAGCCGCCACGACCGAGAACAGCACGCCCTCGGATACGCCACTGAGGATGAACGATCGGGTTTCGAGCACGACGTCGACCGAATCCTGTACTCGACGCAGTGGCGAGCGCTAGCGGGCAAGAGCCAGGTCGTGGCGAGCGCCGAGCTCGGTATCTACCACACTCGACTGACGCACTCGGTCAAGGTCGCCCAGTTGGGTCGTCGAATGGCCGAACGCTTCGTCCGGGAGTACGGCGGTCCGAGCCCCGCGCTCGTCGAGGCCGCGTGCCTGGCCCACGACATCGGGCATCCGCCGTTCGGGCACACGGGGGAGCGGGCTCTGCGCAAGGCGATGGACGTGATCCGAGGCGGACCGGACCCTGTGGACAGTTTCGAGGGCAATGCCCAGAACCTGCGGGTGTTGACCTATCTCGCCGCGCACAAGACGGCGAAACTGCGCGGCCTGCACCTGACCCGTGCGTGCCTGGACGCGTCGACCAAGTACCCGTGGCAGCGTGGCCCCGCCGACGGTGATCCCGAGCGGCACACGAAGTGGGGGGTCTACGCGGCGGACCGCGCGGCCTTCGACTGGGTACGGGACGGTCGCACGGGCGACGTCCGGCCCGTCGAGGAGGAGGTCATGGACTGGGCCGACGACATCACCTACGTCTGCCACGACACCGAGGACTTCTACCGGACCGGCCTGATTCCGTTGGCGGCGTTGTTCCCGCCGCCGGGTGGGGCCGGAGCCGAGTCCGAACGCGAACTGGGTCGGTTCCTGGATTATGTGGAGGCGAAGCGTTCCCGACTCGGTCGACCGTTCGATCGCGGTGCCGCGGCCGAACTGCTCGCCGAGTTCGGCCGCTGGTGGATCGTCCCCGCCCCCTTCGGCGGTAGGCACGCCGACGGCGTCGAGGTGAACACGAGGACCGCGAAGCTGATCGACTACCTGACCGGCGGCATCAGCCTTGACGTCGGAGGCAAGGACGCCATTCGTTACGGCGCGCGGCTGGTCGTCCCGGAGGAGCATCGCCAGTTGTGCGAACTGTTGAAGGAACTGCTGTGGTGCTATGTCATCGAACGGCCCGCTTTGGCGACGCAACGACACGGCAAGGAGCGGATCGTCTCCGACCTCCTGGTGTGGACGTACGAATCGGTCGACCTGCTGCCGCCGGACCGCGCGGAGGAACTGGACGACCACGGTGACGCGCTGCGGGCGGCCGCCGATCACGTCTCGTCGCTGACCGAGGCGCAGGCGATCGCCTTGCACCGTCGACTCTCGGGTGCGAGCCTCGGCTCCGTCAACGACAACGTGTGGATCTGAACCGACGGTTCCCGGCGTGTCAGGTGGCGGCCACGGCCGTGTGTCGCGGTGGGCATCCGGTGTCGCGAGCTAGGGTCGCGCTCATGGACCCGTCGACGAAGACCATCACCGATCAGGCCCCGGCCGACCCCGCAGTCGCCGACGACGCGTTGGCGAGCCAACCGGTCGGCTACTGGAGCGGTCTCGCGCATTCAGTCGTCACCGCGTACCTGCGCGACGCGATGGCGAGGATCGACGTGACCCAGCCGCAGTACTGGGTGCTCAACCGTGTCAACGCCGGAGACGTCCCGCCGACGCGCCACGAGGTCGTCGCCCAGTTGACGCCGCTGGCGGACGGTCCGCACGAGATCTCCCGGGTCGTCGACCAGCTGCTCCATCGGGGATGGTTGACGGTGGACGCGGAGGAGCGCCTGCGTCTCTCCGACTCGGGTCAGGCCGCCAGGGCACGATTGCGCGCGCTGGCGACGGACCTGCGCGCGACCGTCCACGCCGGTATCAGCGACGTCGAGTACGTGGCGGCGCTCAAGGTCCTGCGTCGGATGGTCGCCAACGTCGAGGCCGACAGGTCCTGAACCGATCGTCGACCCGACGGGCGCTGAGGGCCGCGAAGTCGTGTCGAAGCGGCCTCGGCTGTCATAGCCCGTCCCGGTGTCCCGGTTCGACTGGTGCGCCGACGTTCTCTGCGTCGTCGTCGCTTCCCGGCCCGACGGGTCGGGTCAGCAGTCTTGGCCGAGGACCGTCGGGTCCCCGTCGGGCCAGACGAGCCGGATTGGTTGGGGCACGGCCTCCCCGTCGACGCGTTGGATCACCATCGTCTTGTTGATGACGTCGCCGTTGCGGTCGAATTCGACGAGGCCGCTCAACGTTCCGGTCGGTGCGCTGCATCCGTTGAGGTTCAACAGGGCGTTGTTGACCGAGCCGGTCGTCAGGTCCCTGGGATCGGCCTCGTGGATGGCGGTGATCATCGACATCGTGGCGTCGAAGCTCATGATCGCCTGACCGTCCACGAGGGATTCGGGCTCCTCGTCGAAGTACGTGATGTAATCCTTGACGAACTCGCGCATGTTGGCGTCGAAACGCTCGCGGTGACCTTCGTCCAACCCGTCGTTGGGGACCGTCTGCTTCCATTGGTTCGGGTGCGCGAGGTTCGGGAACTCGACCGAGATCGAGGCGTCCCCCATGAGCCGGAACAGTTCCAGGTCGCGTTCGCCATCGGCCTCGGTCGGGAAATGCGACGCGTCCGAGCCTGTCACGATGCGGACCGGAAAGTCGAGGCACGTCCGATCGCCCAGTTTAGTGATGAAATCGGGCAGGTCACCTCGGGCACGTCCGGCGAAGAACACCACATCGGGTCGCTCCGCGCACACGTCGCTGACGATCGCGCGCAGGTTCGTGACCACTCCCGGATTGGCCGAGTTGTACGTCTTCTCGCGGCTGATGTTCCCACCGTTCCCTTGGAAGTGTGTGCGGAAGGCCGCGGCCAGCGACGAGGAGTAGTCGTCGTCGGGGTTGGCGTCGGCGACGAGCATCGCGGTCGAGACCGTCGGGTCGGCCATCAGATAGGCGGAGTGGACCTTCACCTCGTCCGAATTGCTGGGCGCCACGCGAAACGCGTAGTCCATGTCGTCGACGAAGTTGTCGGCGGTCGTTACGGCGGTGACCATGGGAATGTGGTTCTCCGACAGCCGTCGCATGAACGACTTGGTCGTCGCGTAACTCGACCCGAGGCCCACGACGCCCGCGAGCCGATCGACCCCGGAGTCCTTCCTCTCGATCAGTCGCCGCGCCACCACCTCCCATGACGACGCGCCCGAACCGAGGTTGACGATGTCGAGCTTGACGAGTTTTGTCGGCCGGTTGACGGTCGAGTGGTTCGCGGCGAGCTGCGCCAGGTAGGCCCCCTCCAGCTGGTGGATCGTCCAGTTCGCGTTGTCGGTGTTCGGATTGGCGTCGAACCGGGTCATCGGCGCCGCGAACGCGATCGTGACGTGATCCCCAGCCGCGGCGACGCGGTCGTTCTCCTTTTTGATGAGCGCGAAGATCGTCCTGAATCGAGGATCGTAGACGTAGGCCCCGTCGGTGACGCCGACACACTCGTCGTACTCGCCCGCTTTGAACACGTCCGGCTCCCCGGCGCAGCTGTCGTCGTTGACGATCGCGTAGACCGGAATGGACGCGATCAGCAGAGCAAGCGCTGTGGCGATGGTCCATCGACGGGGTGCGGATTGCCGACGATATGACGACCACAGGCGCCGCGCCGGCGTGCTCGACGGGGCCAGCCGTCTCCCGTCGGCGCCGATCGTCGGGTCCTCCGGGGTCGGACGCTTCTCTTGCGGTCGTGACATCAGCGCGGCGTCGCCCGGGTCTATGAAGCGGGACGAGGGCGCCTCGTCGCCGTCCTCGGAGGCGAAGCCGGACTCAAGCCAGTCGACCCGGGCGGTGGAGTCCGCCACGAAGGACTCGGCGGGGGCACCGTAGGCGACGCCGGTCTCCAGCAGCCGTTCGTGCAGGGCGACGATCTCGGCGATGCCACCGCCGCTCACGAGGCGAATCCAGTGGATCAACGTCGCCGGATACCGATCGATGCCGTCGTTCACCGGCTGCAACCGCTCGATGTCGTTTCTGGACGGTTCCGGGTAGCGCAGTACGTGGAACCACGATCGCGTGGCGGAACCGTTGGCGGCCAGGGACGTCACGGCCTTCGGCACGACGTCCACCGGGTCGGTGCCGAAATCGGGGGCGTCCCCGGCGGCCGTTTCGGCAGGTCCGCCGCGATGGAGATTCGCGACGACGGCGATCGGTGCCCACGCCGGTTCTCCGGGATCATGGTGAGCGGCGAGGAGCTCCGCGAGATGCCGAAGCAGACGACCTCGGGCGTGGGCCGCGAGCTCCGTCGCGGTCGCGGCGGGCACCGGGTCGTCCAATCGGACGTCGTCGATGAGGATCAGGGGTGCCGGAATCCGCCGCCGGTCGAGTCGTCGACGACGCCTCGCGCCGAACTCCGCGACATCGAGGAGGAAAGCCTCGCAGAAGGCCTTCTCCCGGGTTCGCCCGTCGGCGTCGAGGAACGCGCGCAGCTTCTCCTTGGGAGTGCCTCCCGGAATCGTCGTCATCGCGGACAATCGTTGGGCGACACGCGATCGGACGCGTGCGCTCGCGCGGTAACGATCGATGATCCCGTGCATGATCGCCGGATCGACGTCCACACCCGCAGCCTGCGCCACCAATGCCAGTAGATCGACCGGTGTGGCGAAACGATCATGTGACGAGGTCGCGCGATTCCGGTTCGCGCCGCGAATGATCTGGTCGAGGTCGGCGGAGGTCAGGACGGCGCCATGATGGTCGATCGACACGGACAGAAAGAACAGGAATGTGTCGAGTTGAGTGAGCCCGTAGCGCCTGGCGTCGGGATGCAGCGCCAACCAGCCGGCGATCCGGGCCAGATGGAACGTGGTGCCCGACGGTTGTGGCAGCGACTCGTCGTCGGGCACGGGGTGCGTCGTCGTCAACATGGCCGTCGGTATCGCCGCGAAGGTTTCCCGGACCTCGGAGAGGGCGCGGCTGCGTCCGCAACCGGGCGGCCCGTCGATGATGAGAAAGGGGCGGTCCCGGGGCGACCGTTCGACGAGCGCGGGGACGATGACTCGGGCGAGCGTGGTCTGCGCGGACAGAGGCGAACGTTGCGGTGTGCGCGGCATCTGTGGACATTCCGGATCGATGGGGGTGCGAACTTTTACGCGTCACTATCGCCAGATTATCGTTGTGGCGCAAGTGCTCTCGTCGAAGCCGACCCGATCGGGCGACACTGATCGGGGCTGCCGAGAGCCGGGGTGGTCGGTACGTTCGCTCGTGGACTCGGCGCTCGACGAGGCGGCGGTCACGTGTCAGCCACCGGACTGCCGGTGCCATGCCGCCATCAGCATTTCCACCGGACCACGGAGGTGCCCACGTTCCGGTTCGCTTCCGCTCGATCGGTGAGGCGTTCGGCCGTCCAACACGGCCCGGCAGAAGGCGGCGATAGGGTCGACATCATGACCGCCAACATGCTCGAACGTGCGACGACCTTCGTGTACACCCACGCGCGGCTGCTCGAACGCCGTGTCGCCGAGCTCGAATTTGGACGTAAATCGGGAGCCAGGGCCGCCCTGGCCGCCCTGGAAGCTCTCGAGGCGTATCGCAACGCGGACGGCGCTCTGGGGCAGGCACTCGAACCCGATGTTCGCGCGCCCGAGAGCCAACCACTGGCCATCGACTTCGGTCTGGCGGTTGCCGAGCGCCTTCAACGACACGCGGACGACGCCGCCGTCTCCGGCCGGATTGCTCGGTTCACCGCCGGCTTCGTTCCCTTCCTGGCCTCCGTCACCAGCGAGGAAGGCGGCGTTCCGATCGTCACGCCCGCGGCAGCGGACCACCCGCGCGCCGCGCATTGGGGTGACTGCCGTTTCCCGGCCGGGCTCAACCCGACCGCCAACATCGTCGTTCGGCTACGTGCCCTCGGTGTACACGGTGACTGGCTCGATCGCGCGGAGGCGTTCTGCGTCAAAGAGATCGACCGACTGGTATCCACTGGAGACTTCGATGGGCATGCGCTGGAGAATCTGCTGAGGTTCCTCGGCGCCGCCCGCGACCGAAAGTGGGCGGACGCCCACCGTGCCACGATCGCGGCCCGGATTCAGGATCTGCGGTTCTTCAACCTGTACCCGTCCGCCGACTACGGAGTGTCCCCACTCGACATCGCGCCCGATCCGGACGACCCGACGCGGGAGCTCTTCCCCTCCGACGCGATAGCCGCGCATCTCGACGCGCTCGCCGCCGGTCAGTCCGATGACGGAGGTTGGCGACTGACCTGGGAACCACCCGCGGGCGCCGCCACAGCGGAATGGCGGGGGGTCGTGACCGTCAACGCCATTAGCGTGCTGCGGCGCAACGGTCGCTGAGCGACGCGTTGCCACCTCGTTGTGGAGCGATCGGACGATTCGCACGGCCCCGTCGAAGGCCGATCGAGCGCGTTCGGTCATGGGCCGATTCACGTGTCGCTTCGCACCGTCCAATCGTCGGGAGCGTTCCCGATTGAGGGTGATCGATCGCGGCGGGGGCCCGCCTCGGCCACTCTGAGCCTCGATGGCCATTGCGCCGCAACGGTTCCTGGTGGGGGCGGTCGGCGGCGACCCGGCATTGGAACCGACGCCCCGGTGATCCTCGACGTTGGAGTGATCGACGATCCGCCGCGCGCTGTGGCTCGTCGATGGGTCGCGCGAGCCCAGGTTCACGTCGTCACCTTCTGGCGAAGCTTGTGGTAGTGGGCGTTCGCCTCGGTCTCCTGGACGAAGGTCGACACCAACGCGGCCAGGCGATCGCGGTTGGACTCGTCGGCGAGCGACCCGTCGGGGGCGAAGGCCGAGTCCGCTTTGGGGAGGGTGTACATGCCGGAGCTGAGCCGTGCCCCCAGGCCCTCCAACGGTGTTCGGAGCGCCGCCAGGCAGCGATATCCGCCCAGCGCCCCGGGCGAAGCGGAGACCAGGAGTCCATTGCGGCCGGTGAACGGCCAGGGTTTGATGCGGGACACCCAGTCGATGGCGTTCTTCAGGATCGCGGGCATCGAGAAGTTGTACTCGGGTGACGCGATGACGAAACCGTCGGTCTCTCGCAGTAGGTCGCCGAGACGGTGCGCCGCCTCGGGGATCCCCTCACGTTCCTGAACGTCCACTTCGTATAGTGGCAGCGGGAAGTCTCGCAGATTCGCCGTCACGGTCCCGACGTTGTGACCGGCGAGTCGGTCGGCGACGACCTGGGCGAGTCGAGTGTTGAGGGAGCCGGAGCGCGTCGACGCGGACAGGACGAGGAAGCGCAGTTCAAGGGGTGATGTCATGGGAAGCCTCACGTGGTTGATGTGTCAACTATCTGCAGGGTACATGACGTGTCAACAAGCTGCTAACGTCACCTCATGAATGACGCACCGCGCTGGCTGGACGACGACGAAATGCGGGCCTGGCTCGGGTACCGGCGAATGCGCCAGCTCCTCGACGCGCGCATTGACAAGGATCTCGCCGATGAGGCGAGGCTCTCGGGCCGCGATTACGACGTCATGTCGCAGCTCGGCGACGATCCTGACAGTCGGGTGCGCGTCGGCGATCTCAGCGCCGCGTTGCGCTGGTCCCGCAGCCGACTTTCGCACCATCTGACCAGAATGGAGACTCGTGGTCTCGTTCGTAGGGAAGACGATCCGGAGGACGGCCGGGGAGCCTGGATCGCACTCACCGACGCGGGACGGGCGTCGCTCGTGGCCGCCGCGCCCGGGCACGTGGCCTCGGTGCGGCGTCACCTGATCGATCTGTTGACGCCCGAGCAGGTCCGTGTGCTCGGCGACATCGCCGAGGTGGTGCTTCCGCCGCTCACCCGGTGAGTCGGCGGAAGCCGCCGCGACCCGTTCAGCGCTTGGCGTACTTCAGAATGACGACACCGGACTCGTAACGAACAAGATCCACAAGGGTGAACGCCTGCGGCGAGAATGGACCGTCGAACATGGGAGCCCCGCTACCGAGCGCCGAGGGGTGCAACTTCACGATCAACTCGTCGATCTCGTCCCGCAGCGAGTACGCGAGGGTCCCGCCGCCGACGAGCCAGATGCCCAGGCCGTCCTCCGCCTTGAGCTCGCGGATCTTCGCGGCCGGGTCCGTGCCGACGACCTCAACGGTCGCGTCCGGCGAGGTCAAGGTCGTGGAGAACACGATGTGACGTAGATGCGTGTACGCGTTCGTGATGCCGGCCTTCAGCCCGCCCTCATAGGACACGCGACCCTCGACCACCGTGTCGAAGGCGCGGTTGGGACCCGCGACTCCGAACATCTCCTGCGCGACGGTCGGCAACAGATCGGGATAGTCGGCGAACATTCCCGGGAAGTGGTCGCCCTCCATGAGAAAGAACCCCGCCGAGTGGCCGGTCGGGTCATCACGTTCGGGAGTGGCGATGAAACCGTCGATCGTCGACGCGACGAAGTATGTGAGCTTGCGCATAACGTCCCTTCCATACGCGCGTGAGCTGGTGCTCAGGCGTCGCGGCGACGCTACGACATGCCGGGACGGCAGGCGTACGGGCGGCCCTTGATCGTCGCGTGACCCACTCCCGTGCATCGCGTCCAGATCGAGAGGAGCATCCATAAGGGAGCCAAGGGCGCCAGTCGCCCCTCGCTCGAGGTGGCCCGATGCAGGACGACCGGGAGATGGGACGTGCCAAGTGTGTGTTCGGTGTCCGCGTCGCCGCGCGTCCAACGAAGCGCTCTTGCGTCAGGCGGAGCGGTGCCGATGAGCCCGATGAGCGGGCATGGTGTCTTTTGGCCGCTGCTGGGCGCACCACCGGAATCGTGAATACGTCAACTAGGCTCGTAAGCCCCGCCACCGAACGGATGGTGAATCAGATGCATCACTGGGAGTCGGCCATCGATCGACAGATCCGCGAGGCCGCCGAACGCGGAGCCTTCGACAATCTGCCGGGCGCCGGTAAACCGCTTCGCGACGCCGGTCAGCCGCTCGCCGAGGACTGGTGGTTGAAGGAGTGGCTCGCGCGAGAGAAGATCACCGGCGTTCTGCCCACGACGCTCGCACTGCGCAAAGAACTCGAGGATCTCGAGACGACGCTCGACGCGCTCCGTGAGGAGGAGGCCGTTCGTCGGCATCTCGAAGGACTGAACAAGCGCCTGCGCGCCGCCCTGATCGGTCCCGTGGACGGGCCGCCCGTCCCGTTGCATACAGTGGACGAGGACCAGGCCGTCGCCGCGTGGCGCGGCCGTCGTTCCGGCTGACGTCCACCGATCCCCGGCTCGGACGACGGTCGGCCGGTCTCCGGGCGTCGGTGTGGATTCGAGGGATTGTCAATGTTGTTCATGGCGCCGTTCGCGACTGTCGCGGTGCTGGTGGCCGCCTTCGGATGGAACCGGATCACCGGCGGACTGGCGGCACTTGCCTCCCTCATCGCGGCCGGGTTCGTCGCCTCGACGTCGGGCGTCTACGGCGCCGCACCGCTGATCGTCCTGTGCGGCCTCGGCTCGCTGGCGCTCGCGGGCGCGATCGCCGACGTTCCGGAGGCCGTTCGCCGACACCGATTCGGTGACAAGACCGCCCGGGTCATCGTCGCCGCCGCGTCGCTGTGGATCGGCGTCGCCGTCACGGCCGTCGGTGCGCCGGAGAAATTCGGGCGCGCCGGTTGGGTGGTCGTCCTCGCGCAGCCGCTCCTGGCCGCCGTCCTGGTCGCGGCGGGACGCACCCGCGCCGCCCGTCGCACCGCGTTGACGCTCGTGGCGTCGGGCTTGACCGGCGGCCTGGTGTGGTCGTGCGCGACGCTGTTCGGCGACGACGGCTCCGTTCTCGGGGCGCTCACCTGGATGGGTCTGCTGTGCACGTCGTGTCTCATCGCCCCGTTCGGCGTCGACGCCGTGCACCGCTACGCCGCGCCGATCATGGCGCTGCTGCTGGTCGCCGTTCCGCCGCTGACCGTTCTCGCGTGGTCGGGCCTCTCCACGACGCCGATGATGCCGATGTGGATCGCCGTCCTGGTGGTCGCCGTCGGAACCGCCCAGTTGCTGCTCGCACCCGGTGCGGCGACGACCGCCGCCGGATGGCCGACGCTGGCGGTCGGCCTGTCCGGGCTGGGGGAGCGGGCGGCGTTCCACGAGTTGGGCGCGCTCGTCGTTCCGATGGCCGTCGTCGCCGCCGCCTTCGCGCTGTCCTGGGTCGCCGCGCGGGCGGAGTCGATCGTCGGATCGACCCGTTTCGACACCATGCCGCCGTTGCGTTCTCGGGCCCCTCGTCTTGCCGCCGTGTTGATCGTCGGGACCGCGTTGAACGTCATGTGGCTACTGTGGATCATCGTCGGCGCCGTAGTGGGCGGAGTCGCCGTCGCGCTGGTCGGGGCGCCGGTCGTCGTCCTCGCGGCGTGGCGTTCCCTGCGGGCGGTCACCGCCGGCGGCCGTGCCGTTCTGGTGGCGGGGGAGACCGCCGTCGTATCCGGTGGGATCTGGCCGACGTTGGCGCTGATCGCCTCGGTCGGGATCGTCGTGGGTGGACTGTCGGCGGGCGTCCAGGCGATCTAGACATCGACGTATGTAAAACTTGACAGATACTTTACAGATTGCGTACCGTGGCGGTATGAGATCGCCGATCGCTGTCGTGGCCACCCTCATCGCCCTGGTCGGGGCGCTCTCCGGTTGCTCCTCCGAGTCGCCCGACGCGGCGCGGAGCCCAACGGCCGACGATCACCACCACGATCACGGCGACCCCTCGGACGACGGTCCCGCCGGAGGTGAGTTCACGGTCGGATTCGGAGGGCCCGTCTCGCTGTCGGGCACGATCGATGGTGACCCGTTCGAAGCGACCTACGCGGTCACAGCCGTGCGCTCGCAGGAGGACGCGGACAGCGAGAACGGCACCCTCGTCATCGCCGAGGTCACCGTCGAGGTGTTCATGGGCTCCCACCCCGTGGGGCACGACAACACGGAGTATCTGTTCTGCCTGGTCGGTGCGGATGGGACCGAGTATCACCAGATCCCCAGCGACGTCGGCGAACAGCTCGAGGGCGTCGTCGAGATGGGGGAGACGATCACCGGCGCCGTCGTCTTCGACGTTCCCGCCGACTCCGTCGAGGACGGTCGAGTTCGCCTGTCCGCGACCGCGAACGGCGGCGACCAGATCATCTACTGGACCAAGAGCGGCCAATAGCCCGTCCGTCGTCGAGTATCCATAGGAGATCCGCGGACGTCGTCGCGCGTCGGCTCGTGGGGCGGGGCACCGATATAGCATCGGCGCAGCGGAGGGAGAAGACGGTGACGGGTCTGGGTCGGATCGAACTCGCGGGTTCCGTTGTGGAGCTCGGCGCGCTGCGCGGCGATCCCGGACGGTACGTGGCGTTGTGTCGCCGAGCCCGCGCGGAGGTCGGCCACGGGTACTGCCAGTGCGTCGATCCGTGGCCGCGACTCGTCCTCCGCGCCCGCAACGAGCGTTTCCACGTCGCCCGATGGCCGGGCGACGCCGACCGTCATCATCCCGACTGCGTTTTCTCTCGCCCCGTCTCGGCGTTGTCCGGGCGTGGCCAGTACTCCGCCGATGCCTTGGCGGACACCGAACGCGGCGTGCTCGTTCGCCTGTCACTGGCGCTGACGGCCGTCTCGGTGTCGGCGTCACCGGCGCGTGCGGCGGTGCCCAGGACGGCGGGTTCGCGCGCTCGCGGAACGATGACGCTCCTCGGTCTTCTGCACTACCTGTGGGAATCGGCGGGGCTGAACACCTGGCGTCCGGGGCGGCCCCGCACGTGGTCCGCCTGCGCGGGACGGCTCGTCGACGAGATCGGCGACGTCGTAGTCGACGGCGATCCGCTGGCGAAGCACACTTTCGTCGTGCCGCCGTTCGATCGAACCCGACACGACGTCCACCTCGGACAGTATCGGGAGTTCGCGACTCGGCTCGGTGGCCCGCGGCATCGCCTCGGCCTGATCATCGGCGAACTCGACGGCCTGGTTCCACGCCGTTACAGCACCCAGTGGCGGATCCGGCAGCTGCGTGATCTCGTCGTCTACGCGACCGGCGAGCTGTCCGACCGAATCGGACGGTCCTATCCAGTCGCCGTCCCCCGTCTCGACGCCCCGCCGGGCGAGCGCGTCCGGGCCGTCGGGGTCTACGCCGTCACCCGCAATCCGAAGGCCCGAGGTGACCACCTGACCCTGCACGACGCGGCGCTGATGGCGTGCACCGGCGACTACGTCCCGATCGACTCCCGGCACGAGCTCACGATGGCCGCAGCCTTGACGGCGGCGGGTCGTCGCTTCCTGAAGCCCCTGCGCTTCGACGCGTCCCGCGACCTCGTTCTTCCCGATTTCGTGCTCACCGACGAGGATCCGCCCCGCGTCGTCGAGGTCTACGGCATGACGGGCAACGCGGCGTACGACGCCCGGACTCGCGCCAAGCGCGCCCACTACGCCGCGACCGGTCAGGCGCTGTTCGAGTGGGACCCGACCGTCTCGCCCGAGCTACGCGTTCCCCGACGCGGGGAATGACGTCTCTCGCCGGTGTGTCGTTCGCACCCCGGCGGGGAGGCTCGTGGCAAGCTGCGGCTGGCGGACGGCGGACAAGGAGTGACCGGATGGCTCACGACTGGACCTGTTGGAAGCTCGCTGAGGACATCGAGGAGGCCCCCGACGCGGATCCGGAACGTTTCGCCGTCGACGTGCCGAAGGGCTCGTTCCATCTGCTTCTCATCTCCGACCCGAGCGCCGAGGCATTCGCGCCGGTCGCGGACGCGCTGCGGCTCAACCACTTCGCGCGGGGCGACGCACTCTCCGCCCATCACAGGTCCAAATTCGATCGTTACGAGCGCGCGACGGTGATCGTCATCAAGACCCTGTGGTTCTTGGCGGAGACGTCCGACGTGGAGACGGGAGACGTCGTGCTGATCATCACGGACGGGGCCCTGATCATCATCCGGCACGGCGATCGAGACCCCGCCGAGGAGGCGATCGCGGCGCTGCGCGACGCCGATGATCGGCACGTCCTGTCGTACGGCCTGGTCGGAATCGTCTACGCGATCGTGGACACGGTCGTGCGTCAATACAACCGTGTCGCCGCCGAGCTCGAGGAGGCGATCTCCGAAGTGGAGCGTTTCGTCCTCAGTGAGGATCGGGTCGACATGGTCGGCCGCATCTACTCGCTGTACCGGGAGGCCCTCGAATTCAGGGAGGCGGTCTTGCCCCTCATGCCGGTCACCGAGGATGTCCTCGACGGGCGACTCGACGGCAATACCAAGGTCGGGCCGTACTTCCGTTCGGTCACGCATGACGCGAAGCGCGTCGCGTCCGGGATCGACGGCACCCTCCAGCTCCTACAGTCCATATTGGATGCTCACTTGGGGCAGATCGGCATGTGGCAGAACGAGGACATGCGCAAGATCTCGGCGTGGGCCGCGATCATCGCGGCACCCACGATGATCGGCGGGATCTACGGTATGAACTTCCGCCACATGCCGGAACTGAAGTGGGCCATCGGATATCCACTCGCATTGGCGCTCATGGCCCTCGTGTGCTTCCTGTTGTACCGCGGTTTCCGCCGCAACGGCTGGTTGTGAACGACGAACCGTCGAGCCCATGTTCCAACCGAGTCCTTTGGCGCCCATCGGCTCCGGCTCCCGACCCGCGTTCGTCAATGGCGCGATGCCCAGACGGGCCACGAACAACGCGGCGGCCTTGGGGAACCAGCTCCGCGAACTAGTCCGAGCCTGACCCCCGGTCACCCCACCAGCCGCGCGATCGAGACCGTCGACCAACATCGTCGAAGACGATGGTGGATTGTTCTCGATCAGGCTGTTTTTTCGCGTTTCCGAGGCAGTCCTCCCTCGGTACCTCACGCGTCAACATAGCGGGGCCCATTTCGTACCACCGCGCCAGCCGAACGGCCGCAGCGGTCCCCGCGTAATGATGACCGACTTGATGAAGGGCAACCGTCACCCATGTCAACGCAACAGCACTATGGATACATTCGCGCGGTCCGTGACGCCGTCATCGGCCGAGGCATCAACGCCGGACCGGCCACGACCACGGATTCACCGACCCGGACCGGCACCTTCGCCCTCATCTCCGAGCACACCGAGAAGGCGTTCCCCGAAACGGCGTCGGTGGATGTCCATTGGAACCCCACCGACGGGTGGACCTGCCGTCCCCACTACGCCCCGCACACCAAACTGGGCGAGTCACCCATCCACATGGGTCTGGGGCGTGTCCCTGAGCCCGAACGGGTCGCGTTGTGGGTCGACGTGGCGTTGACGACGCCCGCCGTGGTCATCAGTCGCGAGCTTCATGGTGAGAACACCGGCGAAGACGTCGAAGCGTTGCTGGCGAGCCACGAAGCCACGCGGTAGACCACACAAGGGAAACGGCTGTGCCCAACCTGGAAGGTGGGGAACAACTGTTCTTGGTCAGTGGTTACCGTCGTCGATCCTGTCGACATTGGGACGGTCGGAGCGGTGGCTCTTCAAGGAAGCGACCATTCAGACCGGGATGTACGTCGCGACCGGTCCGAGGTGATCGGTGCTCGGCGACGCGCGTCCGCCATCGACGTCTGCTTTGACCGGAGCGTACGTCCGGTGATCCGTTGCGTCGCACCGGCACCGCGTTCGTCCGATGACGGGTGAACGGAGGTGGACGCCCAGCTCGTGCGTCCACCCCTGGTGCGTTCAGTCGGCGATGTCGGAGGCGGCGGCTTCGCCGCCTCCGCCGTGTTCGATCTCGAACGACAGCTCGCCGCCGTCCACGTCCACCGTGATCGCGTCCCCCTCGCCGACCTCATCGGACAACAGCAGCGCCGACACGCGATTCTCCAGTTGACGCTGGATCGTGCGCCGCAACGGCCGCGCGCCGAACTCGGGCTGATACCCCCGCTCGGCCAGCCAGTCGATGGCCGCGTCCCGCACGATCAACCCGACCTTCTGAGCGGCCAACCGTCGCCGGGTCTTGTCCACGAACAACGCCGTGATCTGCCGAAGCTGCGTGGGGTCGAGCCCGCTGAACAGGATGATCTCGTCGATCCGGTTGACGAACTCCGGCCGGAACCGAGCCGCGAGCGCGTCCATGAGCTCGTCACGCAGTTCTTCGACGGGACGCCCGGCCGACTGAGCGGCGAGGATCTTGTCCGCGCCGAGGTTGCTCGTCATGATCACGATGGTGTTGCTGAAGTCGACGGTGCGCCCCTGCGCGTCGGTGAGGCGACCGTCGTCGAGGACCTGCAACAGCGTCGAGAAGACGTCCGGGTGGGCCTTCTCGACCTCGTCGAACAGGAGCACCCGGTACGGACGCCGCCGCACCGCTTCGGTCAGCTGCCCCGCCTCGTCGTATCCGACGTAACCGGGCGGCGCCCCGACGAGCCGCGACACGGTGTGCTTCTCCTGGAACTCGCTCATGTCGAAGCGGACGAGGCTCGCCTCATCGCCGAAGAGGGTGTCCGCGAGCGTGCGCGCGAGCTCGGTCTTCCCGACGCCCGTCGGCCCGAGGAACATGAACGACCCGTCGGGGCGCTGCGGGTCGGACAGCCCGGCGCGGGCACGTCGCACCGCGTCCGCGATGGCGGTGACGGCTTCGTCCTGTCCGACGACCCGGTCGTGCAGGCTCTGTTCGAGACGCGTGTACCGGTCCTTCTCCGCCTCGGTGAGACGCGACACGGGCACCCCGGTGCGGCGGCTGATCACCTCGGCAATGTCGGCGACGTCGACGGTCGGAACGCTCGTCGGTTCAGAGGAGGACTCCGCCAGTCGCGCCTGGGCCGCCGTGATGTCCTCTTTGATCTCGGAGGCGCGCTCGTAGTCCTCGGCGTCGACGGCCGCGTCCTTGTCCGCGGTGAGCCGTGCGATCTCGTCCTCGAGCTGGCGAGCGTCGGGGGCGGGCGTCAACGCCCGCATCCGCACTCGCGCGCCCGCCTGGTCGATGAGGTCGATCGCCTTGTCCGGCAGGAAGCGGTTGGTGATGTACCGCGCGGAGAGGCTCGCCGCCGCGTCCAACGCCTCGTCAGTGAACCTGACCTGGTGGTGCGCCTCGTATCGGTCGCGTAGCCCGCGCAGGATCTCGATGGTCTCGTCGACGGTGGGCTCCGGTATGAGGACCGGCTGGAATCGGCGTTCGAGAGCCGAGTCCTTCTCGATGTGCTTTCGGTATTCGTCCAGTGTGGTCGCACCTACGACGTGGAGCTCGCCGCGCGCCAGCGCCGGTTTGAGCATGTTGGACGCGTCCATCGCGCCCTCCGAACTGCCCGCGCCCACGACGGTGTGCAGTTCGTCGAGGAACAGGATCAGGCCGTCCTCCGATTCCTGCGCCTCCGCGATGACCTTCTTCATGCGCTCCTCGAACTCACCGCGGTACTTGCTCCCGGCGACCATGCCCGCGAGGTCGAGGACGACGACGCGTCGGCCGCGCAGGATCTCCGGGACGTCCTGGTTCACGATCCGCTGCGCGAGTCCTTCGACGATGGCGGTCTTCCCGACGCCGGGTTCACCGATGAGCACCGGATTGTTCTTCGTGCGGCGCGCGAGGATCTCGACGGTGTCCTGGATTTCCGCCTCCCGGCCGACCACCGGGTCGAGGAGGTCGGAGCGCGCCTCCTCGGTCAGGTCTCGGCCGTACTCGTCGATCGTCGGCGTCGAGGAGGGCGGTTTCTTCGCGGGCATCGCCGTGCTCGGAGTTCCCTCGGTGGTCGTCACCAGCGCGCGGAGCGCGCGCCCGGCCTCGGTCTGCGGGTTCGCGGCGATTCCGAGCAGGACGTGCTCGGGACCGATGTAGCTGGACCCGGCCAGACGGGACTGGTTGTGAGCGTCGCGGAGCGCTCGTTTCGCGGCGGGCGTGAGCCGTGCGGAGCCGTCGCCGTGACTGTCGGCGTGCGCGGCGTCCATCCGCTCGGCGAGTTCGTCGGGGTCGGCGCCGCTCTGGGTGAGCAGGGCCCGGGTCGGGTCGGATTGGGCGGCGGCCCACAGCAGGTGCGTCACGTCGACGTCGGTCTCGCCGCGTTCGGTCGCGTGCTCGACCGCGTCGGTCAGGAGTTGGCGCGCCTGATCGGACAGGAGCCGGTTGAGGTCGACGCGTTGCACCGACCTGGCGGCGAACGGATCGCCGCCGAAGAACCGTTCGATCAAATCATTGAATGACGTCGATGCGCCGAAGGAATCGAGTGACATGCCCTCTCCTCGTCGAGGACGACGTCCGGCTGACGCCCGGCGTCGTCGGTTTTGGCGGTTGTCCCGTTACTCGGACGGTTCGGCTGCGGCGGCGTTGGCGAACTCCGGCACTGTGCCCGACACGCCGGAGGCGTCGAGCACGGTTCGTGGAACCCGTCCGTCGCCGAGCGAGCCGATTCCTCGCCTCGCACGGTCTGAGACGACGACACAACCTCTTAGGTGGTTCCGATCGGACCGGGATCGGACTTGGTGATACCGCGCAGTCGGACGCCGAGGACGATCGCGGTGATGCCCCAGACGATCGCGAAGATGCCGATGGTGAACACCAGGGCGACCGCGCCGGAGCCGGGTTGGAGGAACAGCAGCACCCCCAACAGGATCGAGACGAGACCCGTGAACGCCAGCAACCACTCGCCTTGGATCTCCTTGCGCAGGCGCCAAGCGGCGATGAGCTGGAAGATTCCGACGACCACCGCCCAGATCGCGATGACGAAGAGGAGCACGAGCGCGGTGAGCCCCGGCCACACGAAGGCGATGATGCCGGCGGCGACTCCCGCGATGCCGGTGAGGACCATGATCCAGCGTCCCGATCCGGAGACGCCGCCCCCGCCCCCGATGCCGAACGCGAGCGCGGTCAGACCGTCGACCAGGACGTACGCGCCCCATAGGATGGCCAGCGCGATCACGGTGATGCCCGGCCAGAACACGGCGATGATGCCGAAGATGACTCCCAGGACCCCCCGAAAGACGATGAGTCCCCAATTGCGTGCGAGTAGCTCCCTCACGGCGCCCCCCTGGCGATGTGACGACTGAGCACTCAATGTATGGCCGCGATGGGGCCCGAAGGTGGGGTTTGGCGGTATGACGGCCGGCGCTTCACGCGCCGACCGTCATCGATTCGAGGGTTCGCTAGATGGCGTAGCGGGCGGCGCGGCGCTGCGAGTAGACGAACACGGCGCCCGCCGCGACGGCCACGGCCAGCATGACGACGACCATGCTGTCGAGACTGACCTGGCCGCTCTTCGTCAAGGTCGCGGCGGCAGACAGGCCTCCGCCGAGCGCGAACTGGAGCGTTCCCATGAGCGCGGAGGCGGTGCCCGCGACGGCCGGTGGCTGGCTGGCCAGCGACATCGTCGACGCGTTCGGGAAGATGAAGCCGTTCGAAAGCATCATGATGAAGAACGCGGCCGTCATCGACACGAGACTGGCCGTGCCGGTGACGTCGAGGACCGCGAGCGCGGCGACGGCGGCGATTGCCCCGATCAGTCCGCCCGCGAGTCGGCGGCTGGTCGACACCTTGCCGATGAGGAACGCGTTGATCTGGGTGCCGAGGAGCAGCCCGACCGTGTTGATCGCGAACATCGCGCTGAACTCCTGGGCGGAGGCGCCGAACTGGTTCTGTGAGACGAACGAGAAGTTCGCGATGTAGGTGAACATCATTCCGAAGCCGAGCCCGAGCGTCAGCGTCGGTCCGATGAATCGGGCGTCGCGCAGGAGACCTCCGATGGTGGTGAACAGTTGGCGGCCGTTCATCGGTCGACGTTCGTGTGCGGGGAGGCTCTCGGGGAGGAAGAAGTAGATCAGCACGAGGCTGAGCGCGGAGACGGCCGCCAGGACCGCGAAGCCGAGCTGCCACGGGCCGACGAGCAGCAGCTGCGCGCCGATGACGGGACCGAGCAGCGGGGCGAGCATGCTGACCAGCACGAGTCGGGAGAAGAACCGGGCGATGCTGTCGCCGTCGAAGTGGTCGCGCGCGATCGCGCGCGAGATGACGGCTCCGGCGGCTCCGGCGATGCCTTGGACGAATCGCAGCGCGATGAAGCTGGTCGCGTCCGGTACGAACATGCACAGCACCGACGACACGGTGAAGGCGATGACGCCGATGAGCAGGGGTGTGCGACGTCCCCAGGCGTCACTCATCGGACCGATGACGAGCTGGCCGACGGCGAGCCCGACCATCGCGGCGGTCAGGGTGAGGGAGATCTGGGACTCGGTGGCACCGAGGTCGCCGGCGATCGCGGGGAACGCCGGAAGATAGAGGTCGGTCGCGAGCGGCCCGACGGCGGTGAGGGTGCCGAGCACCAGTACGAGCATGACCATCGAACGTTGTGGGCGCGCGGTACCGACGGCAGGTCTGTCCATTGTTGAGCTCTGTGGCGGCATGGTGTCCTCGCAAGCGGTGGGTCGATCGGGGCGCGCGATAACGGCAGCACCAGTGGTACCGGTCGCGTGGTGGACGCCGCCGATCCGTTCGCGCGTGTGGTGGCGCACGTCGTGCGTGCCGCGAACAGGGAGGGACGGGTGTCCGCCGGGCCGGAACCACGTCTCGCGGAGCCGTTCGGGCTGTCCGGGGAGAGAGGGGCCGTCGCGGCGCGTGTGGTGACGCGGGGCGACAGACGAGTGGGACCGACTCATCGACGATACGTCTCGTGAGGGGCCTTCGGCGACGCTTTGAGAGCGAGGCAACAGTGGCGAGTCGACGTCGAGCCCGAATCGTCCATAGTGAAGGAGTTCGGTTCTGTCGACCCGGTGTCGCCGTCCGGATCACCCCGCCCGAACGCCGTCGGACACGACGTCGGCCCGACCGAACGGCCGGGCCGACGCGAGAGAGGATCGTGGTTGCCGGGCCGGTCGGAGCGACGGCACGGCGGTGTCGTCAGCGGAAGCGGTAGGTGGCTCTCACCGGCAGGTGGTCGGACGCCATCGGTTCGGCGTACAGCACTTCCACATCAGACGGTCTGGCGTCGCGCGACGACAAGACGTAGTCGAGGCGTCCGTCGGGAATCGGTGCGGGATAGGTGAAGCCGTCGCCGTGACCGGCCTCAGTCCACGCGTCGTCGAGCTCGCTCGTCAGCAGCCCGTATTCCTCCGTGCCCGGTTTGCAGTTGAGGTCTCCGACGATGATCGTCCGCCGTGGCCGAGGACCCAGAATGTCCAGAATGGCCTCGCATTGCGGGAGCCGCTCGGCTGGCCCAGTGTGGTCGAGGTGCGTGTTGAGGAACTCGAACGGGGCGCGTCCGCTGTGGACGAGGGCGCTCAGCAGGCCGCGTTGTTCGCGCCCCTCGGAACGCGGAAGGGGAGTGTTCGACCAGGTCAGGATGCGGGTCCTGGACAGGATGACCGTTCCGTACTGGCGGCGTGGTTGACCGTCCCCGTCGGGATCGAGGTCGAGATTCGCTCCGAAGACGCAGTACATGCCGAGGCGCTGGGCGAGCCACTGTGGTTGGTCGACGAAGCCCGATCGGGCCCAGAACCGATCGACCTCCTGAAGCCCGACCACGTCGAGGTTCTGTGCCTCGATGACGCGGGCGACGCGCTCCAGGTCAAGGACGCCGTCGACCCCGGCGCCGTGGTGGATGTTGAAGGTCGCGCAGCGGGGACGGACGTCCTGGTCCGTCGTGGTGTGGTCTTCGGCGGAAGCGGTGCCGGGCAGGCCGACCGTGGCCAAGGTGGCGCCGACGCCGATGACGCCGAGAAGGGATCGCCGGGTGAACGTGCGGGACGAGGGAGCAGGCACGTGACTCTCCAAACGGGATAAGCGTTCGATGGCGGGTGAGCGGGTGGCTCAGGAGCCACATCCTGCCGCATCGGGAGACGCCTCGCACGACCATCGTCAAGAGTTAAGCCATAATGGATCTATTACCCGAGCGAGTGATCCCGATCGCTGAAAGCCCGTTGACCCAGCAGAAGGCGACGAATCACGCGAGCCGTCGCCCCGCCGGCATCCGCAGTGGATCATTCCTCGGGCCGGAGCCGCCCCGAAGCGAGCACGTAGACGTCCCGGTAACCGAGCCTGCGATACAGCCGATGCGTCGCCTCCTCGCTCACATAGGACCCGAGCGCGACGAGCGGTGCCCCCTCGTCGAGCAGCCGCGCGGTCACCCAGGTCGTCATGTCGGACGCGAGGCCCCTGCCGCGCGCGTCGGGGTGGACGCAGATCGACGCCAGATTCGGAACTTCGCCGCCGTTGGTGGACGCGAGGCCGCACGCGGCGAGCGATCCGTCGTCATCGCGAACACCGAACCATCGACGTCGTCCCGAACCCCGCGCCGGGCCGGGCCAGTTGGACGCGCCGGGGAAACCGGCGGTGAGCAGCTCCGTGATCTCGTCCTCCGCGGAGCCGTCCAACCATTCACCGCGCGGTTTCACGCCGGGCAGCTCGGGCACCGCGCGGGTGTAGAACCACCGCCAGCGATTCGGCGTCGGTGGGCGGGCGTCCTCCGGCAACAGGTCGTACACCTCGACGGGGATCGTGAGGCGACTCGGGTGCGTCTCCGCCATCACGTCCTGCAACAGCCGCGCGGCCCGCTCGGGCTCCCCGAACGCCATCAGGGACGAATCGTCGCCCCAGATCCAGTTCCACACGAGCGTCTCGTCGCGCTGGAAGCCGACCGCTTCCGGGGCGACGAAACATGAGACGAAGGGGTGCCCGTCGGCGGCGGCGACGATCTCATCCCGTCCGGAGAGGCGAAGGTAAGGGGCGTTCACAAAGCGCAATGCTGACACCGCGCGTCATCCCCACGCAATGTAATCCGCAGCACCTCGGCACGCAGCCCCAGGTCACGGTGCCGACGCGTGTCGCCGTCGGTCCCGATCCGCGCGGGCACTACAGTGGTCGAACGAACGTTCGCGGTCCGGTCGGGCCGACGCGCTTGGGAAGGCGGTCCGAAACAGTGCGGGTGCTCGGAGTCGACCCCGGATTGACCAGGTGCGGCGTCGGAGTCGTCGAAGGCACGCCCGGCCGTCCGTGCACACTCGTCGCCGTCGGAGTCATCCGAACGGACCCTGACGCCCCGCTGCCGGATCGACTGCTGCGCCTCGACACCAAACTCACGGAGTACATCGCGCGGTTCGCACCCGACGCCGTCGCCGTCGAGCGCGTCTTCAGCCAGCACAACGTCGCGAGCGTCATCGGAACCGCCCAGGCCTCGGGCGTCGCGATCCTCGCCGGAGCGAGGGCGGATGTCGCAGTCCACACCTACACTCCGTCGGAAGTGAAGGCGGCCATCACCGGTTCGGGCACAGCCGACAAAAAGCAGATGACCTCAATGGTCACCCGGCTGTTGCGGCTGGAGGTCGCCCCCAAACCGGCGGACGCGGCCGACGCGCTCGCCCTGGCGATCTGCCACGTCTGGCGTGGTGGCACCCAAGCGCGCATCGCGGCCGCTCGCACCCGCGTCGAAGAGAAGGGAACACGAACGTGATCGCCAGCATCAACGGGACCGTCCTCACCATCAGCGCCGAACGCGCCGTCATCGAGGTCGGCGGCGTCGGGTTGTCCGTCAAGGCCACGCCCGGGACGCTCGCGAACCTGCGCGTCGGCTCACAGGTCAGCCTGCACACGACGCTCATCGTGCGCGAGGAATCGTTGACGCTCTATGGTTTCGACGGTGCCGACCAGCGGGACCTCTTCGAGCTGCTGCAGACCGCCAGCGGCGTCGGACCCCGACTCGCCCAGGCCGCGCTCGCCGTCCACCCGCCCGCCGTGATCCAGCACGCCATCGCCACGGGCGACACCGCGACACTCACCCGGATTCCCGGCGTGGGTAAGAAAGGTGCGGACCGCCTCGTCCTCGAACTGAAGGACCGGGTCGGTTCGGTGGTCCTGCCGCACCAGGACACCAAGGGCGCCCTCGCCCGCCCGCCCGCCTGGCGCGACCAGGTACAGCAGGGTCTGATGGCGCTCGGTTGGTCGGCCAAGGACGCGTCCCGCGCGCTGACGGCTATCGACGCCGACACCGACGACACCACTCCCGTCGACGTGCCGAGCCTGCTCAAACAGGCGATCCGGCTGCTGGGGCGGACGAAATGATCGACGACGATGAGCTGTACGAGGCGGACGAGCTGTACGAGGCCACCCTCGTCTCGGCCCACGCCGACGAAGCGGAGGCCACCGCCGAGGCCGGAGTCCGTCCAGCCAAACTGGACGAACTCATCGGCCAGTCCAGGGTTCGCGAACAACTCGAGTTGCTCCTGGCCGGGTCCCGACACCGTTCGAGCCCGCCCGACCACATACTGCTGTCGGGCCCTCCCGGTCTCGGCAAGACGACCCTGGCGATGATCGTCGCGACAGAACTCGGCGTCGCGCTGCGCCAGACCTCCGGCCCCGCCATCGAACGCTCGGGGGACCTCGCGGCCGTCCTCACCTCCCTCGGACCGGGCGAGGTCCTGTTCATCGACGAGATCCACCGGATGGCCAGACCCGCCGAGGAACTCCTGTACACCGCGATGGAGGACTTCCGCGTTGACGTCATGGTCGGCAAGGGCCCCGGCGCGACCGCGATTCCCCTCGACCTGGAACCGTTCACCCTCGTCGGCGCGACGACACGCTCCGGCCTGCTCACCGGCCCACTGCGGGACCGCTTCGGCTTCGTCGGTCAACTCGACTTCTATTCGAAGACCGACCTGGAGGCGATCGTGCACCGCAGCGCCCGCATCCTCGGCGTCGAGATGACCGACGACGGCGCCGCCGAGATCGCCGGGCGCTCCCGAGGCACACCCCGTATCGCCAACCGCCTGCTCAGGCGGGTCCGCGACTTCGCCCAAGTGCGAGCCGACGGCGTCGTCCATCGCGAGGTCGCCGCGCACGCCCTGTCCCTGTACGACGTCGACGCGATCGGTCTGGACCGCCTCGACCGGGCTGTCCTGCGGGCGCTCGTGGAGTCATTCGGTGGTGGCCCGGTCGGCCTGTCGACGCTCGCGGTCGCCGTGGGGGAGCAGCCCGACACCGTCGAGGAGGTCTGCGAGCCGTTCCTGGTCCGCGCCGGGCTCCTCGCCCGGACGCCGCGCGGCCGCATCGCGACCGCGCACGGTTGGCGGCACATCGGCCGGGTGCCCACTCCCGGCAGTTTCGCCGCCGCGATGGGCGATCCGCTGGTCGAAACGGGTGACGATGTCCTGGGCAACGGATCGTAACGAAATCGTACCGGTTGATCACACCGCACATGTGGTGGCGTTCACCCAGCACAGTCGGCAGGCTAAACTCCGCAGACGTTCGTAGTTCTCAACATAGGAAAGGCGCGTCATCGTGCTGTTCGCCCAGGAAGAGACCGCCGCCGGCGGGCTTCTCATGCCCCTCATCATCATCTTGATGCTCGCCGCGATGTACTTCCTCATGATCCGGCCGCAGAACAAGCGTCGCCGCGAAATGATGGAGAAGCAGCGCCAGGCCGGACCGGGTATGTCCATTGTGACCATCGGCGGATTGCACGGCACGATCATCGACACCGACGACACGACCGTCACGATCGAGGTCAGCCCCGGCGTGATGTGCGTGTACGAGCGCGGAGCCATCGCCCGCGTCATCGATGACGAGATCGAGACCGCCACCGTTGAGGACGAACCGAGCGCGGCCACCACTGAGGACAAGCCCGAGATCGAAGAGACCTCCACCGACTCGTCGAAGGCCAGCAAGGACCTCAAAGACGGCACGCAGAACTGATCCGAAGGCGCGATTTTTCCGCGTTCCATTGACGGTTGTCGGGCCACCCCCGATTCCCCCGGCACCCAAGTGAGGAGAGTAGACGGCTGTGGCTCAGAAGCGCAATGAGTCGGCGTCAGCTGATCAGCCCGACGAGTCGAACAACGACCAGGAGCTAAGCGAGGCCGAACGCGACGATCGCGATGACGCCCTCGCCTCCCCGATCGATGTCGACGACGACGGTGAGGCCGATCCACCGGCCGATGACGAGGATGACGACGAGGACGAGAAGTCCACGTCCGCCACGTCGAAGAAGGCTCGAACCGCCCGCGGCAAGCCCAACCGCGGTTCCAGCGGTCCCCGCCGCCGTAAGAAGATCGCCCGCAAGCAACTGCGGGTGCTTCCGTACTTCGTGTCGCTGCTCGTCGTGACCGCCCTCGTGTGGCTCTCGGCTTTCGCGGGCACCGGCTTCTCCGGCTTCCCGCTTCCGAAGCTCGGCCTCGACCTCCAGGGCGGACTGAGCATGACGCTCACCGCGTCTCTGCCCGGTGGTGCCACGCCCAACGCCGAGAGCATGGAACAGGCACGCCAGATCATCGAGAACCGCGTCAACGGCACCGGTGTCGCCGAGCCCGAGGTTTACGTCGAAGGCAGCAACAACATCGTCGTCAACGTCGCGGGCAAGGAAACCGACACGGAGGCGCTCCGCGAGATCGGCGCGCCCGCCGTCATGCGGTTCCGCGAGGTCCAGCAGAGTCCGATCCCGGACTACACGATGCAGGACCCGGAGGACTTCGAGACCACGCCGTCGGAAGACGCCGAGGACGACGAGAAGGCCGATGGCGACGAAGAGGTCGACGGCAGCGAATCGCCCGACCCGGACGCTTCCGAGTCGCCGGACCCCGACGCCTCCGAGTCCCCCGACCCCGACGCCTCCGAGTCCCCTTCGGACGAGGAATCGCCGGAGACCGAGGAGCCGGAACTCGACGAGGCCACCAAGAAGCTCCAGGACGAGGTCTACGCCAAACTCGGCGACGAGATGATGCAGCAGGCCGAGGCGCTCGTCGCCGGTGGCCAGCCGATCCCGGCCGAGAGCATCCAGGCCGCGATGCAGTTCTTCACGCCGTTCGGTGAACTCACCGCGGAAGAGGTCGCCGTACTCCCGCCGATGATGCAGTTCCTCATCCCGAACATCGGCTGCGGACAGCTGAACGCCCGCACCCCGGGTTCGATCTCCGACGAGGCGGCCCCGGTCGTCGCGTGCAACAAGCCGACCGCCGCCGAAGAACAGGCCGCCGCGGAGCAGAAGACCTCCGCCTACGCGAAGTACCTGCTCGCTCCGGCTGAAGTCCTCGGTGACGACGTTTCCAGCGCGGTCGTCCAGGTCGACCAGGCGAACCCGGGCTACTGGGCCGTCGGCATCACCTTCACGAACGCGGGCGCCGACAAATGGGCCGAGTTGGCGAAGGCGACCGTCGGTCGCTCCGTCGCGATCGTCCTCGACAACCTCGTCGTCTCCGCTCCGACCATTCAGGACGGCGCCGCCAGTGGCAGCTCCGTCGAGATCACCGGCCAGTTCACATCCGAACAGGCTCGCGTTCTCGCCGAGCAGCTGAACTACGGTTCGCTGCCGGTCGCGTTCAAGGTCGAGACGATCGACGAGGTGTCGCCGACTCTCGGTATTGACCAGATGAAGGCCGGCCTCCTCGCCGGTGCCATCGGCGTCCTCCTCGTCATCCTGTACTGCATGGCGTACTACCGAATGCTCGGTTTCGTCGTCATCGTCAGCCTCGTGGCCTCCGGCGCGATCCTGTACCCGCTGGTCGCGATGCTCGGCTCGCAGATCGGGTTCACCCTGACTCTGGCGGGTATCGCCGGTTTCATCGTCGCGATCGGTATCACGGCCGACTCCTTCGTCGTCTTCTTCGAACGATTGAAGGACGAGATGAAGAGTGGTCGATCGTCCGGCAGCGCGGTGCCTCGAGCGTGGGCGCGTGCCCGACACACGATCCTGTCGGCCAACACGGTGTCCTTCCTCGCCGCCGTCGTGCTGTACTTCCTCGCCATCGGTGCCGTTCGCGGGTTCGCGTTCACGCTCGGCCTTTCCACCCTGGTCGACGTGCTGATCGTCTTCCTGTTCACCCATCCACTGGTGGCGTGGTTGTCTCGCGGTCGCATCCTCGACTCGCGTGCGTTGTCGGGCCTGCACACCCGTAAGGTCGCCGCCACCACGTCCCCCTCGCCCAGCTCGTCGGCTGTGGCGCGTCCGAAGGAGTCCTGACCCGATGGCTTCTACCGAACCCAAGGCCGTGGCCAAGCCGCCGAAGGGACCGGGTCTACTCCGGCGTCTCTACAACGGCGACACCGACATCGACTTCGTCGGCCGACGCAAGATCTGGTACGGCGTCTCCGTTCTGGTCGTGATCGCCTCGATCGGCCTCGGCGTCGCCAAAGGCTTCAACTTCGGCATCGAGTTCGCCGGCGGTAACCAGTTCGAGGCCTCCGTCGTGGACGGTGTCGACCTCGTCGAGGTCCGAGAGACCGTCGAGGAGTACGGAGTCGAGGTCGCGTCTTCGCAGACCGCCGGCTCGGGCGACAGCGCCCGTTACATCGTCCGCACCGAAGGCCTTCCGACCCAGCAGTCGAACGAGATCCGCGAAGCCATCGCGATCATGTTCTACGCCCAGGAGAACGGGCTGGAGCCGGGCGACGTCGACCCGGAACTGGTCAATGTGGACGAGATCGCCGTCTCGGAGGTGAGCTCCTCGTGGGGCTCCGCCGTCAGTGAGAAGGCCCTGTCCGCGCTTGGCGTGTTCCTGGTCCTGGTCACCGCGTACCTGTGGTGGCGCTACGACCGCAAGTACGCCGCCGGCGCCCTCGTCGCCCTCGTGCACGACCTCATCCTGACCGCGGGCGTCTACTCGCTGGTCGGTTTCGAGGTCACGCCGGGCACGGTCGTCGGAATTCTGACCATTCTGGGTTACTCCCTGTACGACACGGTCGTCGTGTACGACAAGGTCCACGAGAACACCCGCGAGGCGATGGCCGGTGTCCGGACGACGTTCTCGTCGGCCGCGAACTCCGCGATCAACCAGACCCTGATGCGGTCGATCAACACCTCGATCATCGGTCTGTTGCCGGTGGCGGGTCTGTTGTTCGTCGGTGCCGGAGTCCTTGGTGTCGGCACCCTGAACGACCTGGCGTTGGTCCTGTTCGTCGGTATGCTCGCCGGCACCTACTCGTCGCTGTTCCTGGCGGTGCCCGCGGTCGTCGACCTGAAGTACCGCGAGCCCGGAGTCCGGGCTCAGGCCCGGAAGGTGGGCGAGCGCAAGACCGCCGAGCGGAAGTCCGCGAAGAAGGAGACCGTCGCCGCCGACGCCTCCGAGGAGCGGGTCACCGTCTCGGTCGGCTCCGGAGCGCCCCGTCCGGGCGCGCGACCGGTGCGCAAGAAGAAACGCTGACAAGCTGAACAAGACTCGGNGCCCCNNAACCAAGCGGTTCGGGGGCCGAGTCTTGTTCACAGTGGCGTCACCGGTTGCGGTCGGTGGCGCCCTTCGCCTTGTCGGCGGCCTTGTCGACCTTATCGGCGTACTTGCCGCCGGTCTTCTCGTTGACGAAGTCCGCCGCCTTGTCGATCTTCTCGCTCATGCCACCGGAGGATGAGCCGCCCTTGGCCTTGCCCTTGGCCTCGGCGGCCTTGCCCTTGGCTTCGCCCTTGGCCTCGGCGCTCTTCCCCTTGACATGCCCGGCGAGCTCTTCAGCCTTGCCCTTGGCCTTGTTCTTCATCTCGTCGAACTTGTCGGAGATGCCCATCTGATGATGCCTCCTTCGTGTTGCGAGTGAAACACTGTCCCCCACCGTAGAACCGAATGGTGGTGCTGTCATTCGCAATCGACAAGTCCGTGCAGGAAACTGGCCGCCTATTCGCCGTCCTCGCCGGACGTGATCCTGTAGGCGTCGTAAACGCCCTCGACACGGCGGACGACACGCAGCACATGGTCGAGGTGCTTCGGGTCGGCCATCTCGAAGGTGAACCGCGACAGGGCGACCCGGTCGCGGGTCGTCGTCACGGTCGCTGACAGGATGCTGACGCGTTCCTCGGACAGCGCCTTGGTCACGTCGGCGAGGAGCCGGTGCCGGTCGAGTGCCTCGACCTGCATCACCATGAGGAAGGCCGATTCCGACGTTGGCCGCCATGAGACGTCGACGAGCCGCTCGGGTTCGTCCTCGGCACGGATGAGGTTGGGGCAGTCGCTGCGGTGGATGCTGATGACGTTGTAGCGGGTGACGAAGCCGATGATGTCCTGGTGCGGGACGGGGTTGCAGCAGCCGGCGAGTTTGACGTTCGCGTCCCCGGCCTCGAGCCCGGCGACGATGACGTCGGCGTCCTGCATGCGCTTCGGCTTCGGCTTCTCCTGTTCGGGGACACGCGTTTCGGCGATGTCCTCGATGGCGCCCTCGGCGCCGCCGTAGCCGGTGATGAGTTGCTGGATGACGTGCTGTGCCGACACCTGGTTCTCGCCGACGGCAGCGTACAGCGCTGAGACGTCGGTGAGGTGCTGCTCGCGCGCGATCGCGGTGAGGGCGTCCGTGGTGAGCATGCGCTGCAACGGAAGGCCTTGTTTACGCATGGCCTTCGTGATGAGGTTCTTGCCGTTCTCGATGGACTCGTCGCGGCGTTCCTTGTTGAAGTGCTGCCGGATCTTGGTGCGGGCCCGGGGGCTCTTGACGTAACCGAGCCAGTCCTGGCTGGGGTTCGGGGTGTCGCTGTTGGAGGTGAAGATCTCGACGACGTCACCATTGGACAGTGCTTGGTCGAGGGCGACGAGGCGGTCGTTGACCTTCGCTCCGATGGTGCGGTGCCCGATGTCGGTGTGGACGGCGTACGCGAAGTCGACGGGGGTCGCCCCGGCCGGCAGCGCGATGACGTCGCCCTTCGGTGTGAAGACGTAGGCCTCGGAGCTGGCGAGGTCGAACCGGAGGGCGTCGAGGAACTCGCTCGGGTCGGCGGCTTCGCGCTGCCAGTCGAGGAGTTGTCGCAGCCACGCCATCTCGTCGATGTGCGCGGGTGGGCCGGTGATGGCGCCCTTCGTCTCCTTGTACTTCCAGTGCGCGGCGATGCCGTATTCGGCGGTACGGTGCATCGCCCACGTCCGGATCTGCATCTCGACCGGCTTCCCGTTCGGGCCGATGACGGTCGTGTGCAGCGACTGGTACATGTTGAACTTCGGCATCGCGATGAAGTCCTTGAACCGGCCGGGGACCGGTTGCCAGTGCGCGTGGATGACGCCGAGAGCGGCGTAGCAGTCGCGTTCACTTTGGACGAGGATGCGGATGCCGACGAGGTCGTAGATGTCGGAGAAGTCCCGACCGCGCACGATCATCTTCTGGTAGATCGAGTACATGTGCTTCGGTCGGCCGGAGACGGTCGCCTTGATCCGGGACTCGCGCAGCTCGGAGTTCACCCGGTCGGTCACCTCCGCCAGCAGCATCTCCCGCTGCGGGGAGTGGTCGGCGACGAGGCGGCTGATCTCGGCGAAGCGCTTGGGATACAGCGTCGCGAAGGACAGGTCCTCCAGCTCCCACTTGATCGTGTTCATGCCGAGCCGGTGCGCCAGCGGCGCGAGGATCTCGAGCGTCTCGCGGGCCTTCTGCTCCTGCTTGGCGGGCGGCAGGAACGCCAGCGTCCGCATGTTGTGCAGGCGGTCGGCGAGTTTGATGACGAGGACGCGCGGGTCCTTCGCCATCGCGACGACCATCTTGCGGATCGTCTCGGCCTTGGCGGCGTCGCCGAGCTTCACCTTGTCCAATTTGGTCACACCGTCGACCAGGAGCGCGACCTCACCGCCGAAGGCCTTGGAGATGTCCTCGACGGTGGTGTCGGTGTCCTCGACGGTGTCGTGGAGCAGCGCGGCGACGAGCGTCGTGGTGTCCATGCCGAGTTCGGCGAGGATCGACGCGACCGCGAGCGGGTGGGTGATGTACGGGTCGCCCGACTTCCGAAACTGCCCCCGGTGCAGCTTTTCGGCGGTGTCGTAGGCGCGCTGCAGTAGCCGGATGTCCGCGCGGGGGTGGGCGGCGCGGTGCGTGGCGACGAGTGGTTCCAACTCCTCGCGCAACTGCGGTGCCTGCCAGGGCGTGTTGAACCGGGCGAGCCGCGCGCGGACCCGGCNACCGGTCGGCGCGGACGCGAGCCCGCGGCCTCCAGTGCCGTTCGCCGCGGGGGCGGGCAGGTTCCGGGGCGGTGCGGGGGTTTTGGCCCCGTCGCCGTCACCGTCACCGCTCGGCGCCTGATTCTGTCCTGCCACCTGCGGGCTCCTGTTCGTGGCGTGGTTGGGATGTCGCATTGCCATCGTAGTGCGGCGGCGAAGCCGACGACGACAGCGTGGGGCCGTTGTGGTGTGTGCTCGCTCGCGGGGCGTGTGCCGTGTGGACGGGTTGTGGTGAGAGTCTCGTCGCGTCGTGATCGGGCGTGGCGTCGATGCCTGGACGAACGCGGTGGG